>CAZAGK010000003.1:63898-107189 GCA_964484775.1 uncultured Gemmatimonas sp.
GTGGCGGTCGTCGTCCCCACCTGCGCGACGGAGACCGGAGAGGCCGGAACGGACGGAGCCGGCGCCGCTTCGCTGCGCCCACAGGCGGCCGCCGCGACGAGTGTGGAGGCGACGGTGATGAGGGATTTCGCGCTGCGGGTCACGGGATGCTCCGGGGGTAGAGCGCCGCAGCCCGATCGAGCTCCGCGCGGCGCAGGTAGAAGTCGTAGGTCGTCAGCACTCGGTTGATCTCGGCCGCGGTGTAGTTGGTGCGAGCGTCGAGCAGCTCGAGCTGCGGGGCCATCCCCTGCTCGTAGCGTCGGCGCGTGAGTTCCCAGGTGCGGCGGGCCGATTCGGCGCGGTCGTTGGCCGTGGCGATGGCGGTGCGCGCGGTCGAGGCTGCCGCCCAGCTGGTGCGCACCTGGAGCTCCACCTGATGTTCGGCGAGCGCCTTCTGCGACTCCACCCGGCGCGCGTCGATCGCGGCCTGCTCCGACTTGGCAGCGTCCTGCGAGCCGTTGAAGAGGTTCCAGCTCAGCACGAGCGAGGCCTGGGTGTAGTCCGCGTCGCGCGAGAAGCGATAGGTGCTCCCCTGGATACCGTAGTCCACCGCGAGCGCCACGTTCGGATAGAACGAGGCCTGGGCCAGTCGCTGTTGCGCCCTGGTGATACCACGGAGCGCGTCGAGCTGGTGCAGCTCCTCGCGTGTGCCCTGCGCGCGGGCCAGCGCGACCTCGAGGGCCGGCAGGGAGTCGATCCCGAGTTGCGCGTCGTCGAAGACCGGGAGCGAGCGGTCCAGCGGTCGATCGAGCAGGAGATTCACCAGCTCGCGCGCGGCCACGGCCTGCCGTTCGGCGTCGTCGCGCTTCTGCTGCACATCGCTCCGTTCGGCGCGAGCGCGGAAGATCGCGTCCGGGGTGGCCGTCCCCGCCGCGACGAGCTTCTCGGCGAGCCGCACATTCTCTTCCAGGAGCGGGACCGCGGCGGCGTAGATGTCCACCACGCGCCGCGCCTTGAGCGAGTTGATGTACGCCGAGCGCAGGTCGAGCGCGAGCTGGCGAGTGACCGCCCCCTCCTGTTGCACCTGCGCGTCGCGCGCGCCGCTCGCTATGGAATAGGCCGCGCCGATCGCCGGCTGGAAGAGCGGCTGCGCGATCCGGATCGTCGTCTCCTGCTTCTGTGGGAGCTTGAGGTTCAGATCGGTCGGGAAGGCCGGACGCGCGAGCAGCGTATTTAGTGCGCCGAAGGCGGGATTGATGAGCTTGCCGAGGTCCACGACGTTCCCGCCGACTTCGGTGTAGCGCGCGTTGATGGTCGCCGAGGGGAGATAGCGCCCACGCGCCTCGCTCACCTGCGCCCGCGCCCGTTGCGTGTTGAACTGCTCGGCGCGTCGGGTGAGGTTGTCGCGCAGCCCAGCGGCGACGAGCTGGTCGAGGGACTCGAGCGTCGCACCTTCGGCGCCGGTGGAGCGGTTACTCGCACCCTGCTGCGACTCGAGCGGCTGGACGGCGGTGAGGAGGACCACCGCGCAGAAGGCGACCGGATTGGGTATCTTCATAGACAGAGCACCGAAGGCTGGCTTTTCTAGAACGACTATTCTAGTATTCAGGGTGAATACTAGAACCTCCGTTCTATTTGTCAATACTAGATTACGTCTTCTAGTTTCTTTGGTTTCACCATGACCCTCGCCCGCCCACCCAAGTCTCCGCCGATCTCGACTCCCGCCGCCCCGTCGGTGGAGGTCGATCCGAAGGCCGCGCGAGCGCCGCAACAGTCGCGCGGCCAGAAGCGCGTGGACGAGATCCTCGACGCCGCGGAGGCCGTGATCGCCGAGGTCGGCGTCGAAGCCGCGACCACGCACGCCATCGCCGAACGGGCGGGGGCGTCGGTCGGCTCGATCTACCATTTCTTCCCGAGCAAGGACGCGATCATCCGCGCGGTGGTCGAGCGCTTTTCGGCGTTGATGTCGGAGATCAACGCCCAGGCGATCCCGCCCGAGGCGGCGCACCTGCCGGTGGAGGAGATCTTCGCGCGCATCGTCGGGAATCAGGCGCGACTCATCGAGGAGCGGCCGGCGATCAACAAGGTCATCACCGGCGAGTGCCGCGCGGTGATCGGCGAGGAGATGTGGTGCCGGATCCAGGACGAGATCGTGGGTCAGGTGAAGCGTTTCCTGAAAGTGCGCGTCCCGGCGATGCCCGACGACGAGCTGCACATCTGCGCGTTGCTGAGCGTGATGGTCGTGGACCGCGTGCTGGACGAGGCGCGCCTGGGACCGGTCGAGAACCGCGCCGCGCTCTTCGAGCAGCTGCAGGTGATGATGGTGCGCTACTTCACCCCGCTCGACGCCAAGTACGGCGCGCGCGGCTGCTGACGCGCTGTCGATGCTGACCGACGTCCCGGTGCTCCCCTCGGCGATCTCCGCCGCGATCCTCGGCTTCCTGCTGGGGCTCCGGCACGCCACCGACGCCGATCATGTGGTGGCGGTGACGACCATCGTCTCGCGCGAGAACACGCTGGCCCGCGCCGCGCGCGTGGGTGCGCTCTGGGGGCTGGGGCATTCGATCACCCTCTTCGTGGTCGGCGGCGCGATCGTGCTCTTCCGGCTGGTGATCCCGCCGCGGATCGGACTCGGGCTCGAGTTCGGCGTGGCGCTGATGCTGATCCTCCTCGGCTTCAACAACCTGCGAGGCGGGGCGACTCCACACTCGCACGACGGCGACGCCATCGCGACCGGGCCGGGACTGCGTCCGGTCGTGATCGGCGTGGTGCATGGGCTCGCCGGCTCGGCGGCGATCGCACTGCTCGTGCTCGCGACCATCCGCGAGACCGGGTGGGCGCTGGCCTATCTCGCGGTGTTCGGCGTGGGGACGATCGCCGGGATGATGGTCGTCACCTCACTGCTCGCGGCGCCGGCGCTCTACGCCGGGAAGCGCGTCGTGCGCTTCCAGCGCGGCATCCGCCTGGCTGCGGGAGCACTGAGCCTGATCTTCGGTGCCCTGCTCGCGCACGAGATCGTGGTGACCAACGGACTCTTCGGCGCCGCACCGAGCTGGACGCCGAAGTGAGTTCAGAGCCGGCGATGCTCGCCGGACTGCGGGACCTTCCAGTTGCCGGTGTGCAACCAGTGCGGCTTCGGTAGGGTGGTTCCCTGCCAGAGCGCGCTCAACCGCAGCGCGACCGTGATCGCCACCGCGATCAGCGCCGAGCGGGAGTCGCTGAACCAGGCGACGTGCAGGAGCAGGAGATAGATCGATGCCCCGACGAGCGCGGCGGCCGACTGCAGGCGACCGTGCTTGAAGAGCTGCGGGATCTCGTTGATGACGAGATCGCGGATCACGCCGCCGCCGTTGCTGGTGACCACGCCCAGCAGGGCGCAGATCACCGCCGGCATCCCGGCGCGCACGGCGAGCGCCGTTCCGGAGACGGTGAAGAACCCAAGCCCGAGCGCGTCGATCAGGTCGGCGCGCGCCACGAGCGTCCGACTCCAGACGTACAGTTTGCGGCTGTACACGAAGGGGATGCACAATCCCATGATGACGACGAAGTACTCCCACCGCTCCACGAAGAAGAACGGGCGCCGGTCGATGATCAGGTCGCGGATGGCACCGCCGCCGAACGATGTGACGAGCGCGAGCGCGTAGACGCCGACCAGATCCAACTCCTTCTTCGCGGCGGTGATCATCGCCGAGAGTGCCGCCGTGACCACGGCCGCGCTTTCGAGGAGGAGCACCGGGTTCACGTTCGGGATCGGGATCATCATCTGTGTAACATAGCAGGTCTCTGGTTACTTTCCCCGGCATGCCCCGTATCGCTGCCGTAAAGAAGCCCGAGAAGTCGGGCCGGAAGCCCGCCCGTGGGACGGTGGGGAAGGCGACGGCCAAGCGGACGCGCCGTGCGGCTCCGGTGAAGCTTCCCGAGGGTGCCGCTGCCCGCGACTTCAGCGCCCGCCTGCGCCGCTGGTTCCGTCGGAACAGCCGCGATCTGCCGTGGCGTCGGACGCGGGACCCGTATCGGGTCCTGGTCTCGGAGCTGATGCTGCAGCAGACGCAGGTCTCGCGGGTGCTCGACTTCTATGCGCGCTTCCTGGAGCGCTTCCCCACCCTGGAGCATCTCGCCTCGGCGCCGGCGGGTCGGGTGATGGAGTCTTGGGCAGGGCTCGGCTACTATGCCCGAGCGCGCAACCTGCATGCGCTCTCCAAACAGGTCACCGCACCGGAGGCGAGCGGGACTCTACCCGATCATCCGGATGAACTGCGAAAGCTCCCCGGGATCGGGGCCTACACCGCCGGCGCGGTGTCGAGTTTCGCGTTCGAGCGACGGGCCGCCCTCGTGGACACCAACATCGCGCGGGTGCTGGCGCGGGTGTTCGCCCCGAAGCTGAACCCCAAGCGACCGCGTGATCTCACGCAGTTGTGGGCGATCGCCGAGGCGGTGCTGCCGCGCACGGGGAGCGCCTGCTGGACGCACAATCAGGCGGTGATGGAGCTCGGGGCGCTGGTCTGTACGGCGCGGGTGAAGCGGTGTGAGGTCTGCCCGCTTCGGGCGGTGTGCGCGACCTACGCGGCCGACCGGGCCGCGCCGACGAAGCCGGTCGGCAAACGAAAAGCCCCGGCGCGCTAGCGCCGGGGCTCTCGTCGGAACGGTCCGTGACTACTTCGTGATCGTGTGGCGATAGTCGAGCGTCGACTTGTACGGACGCTCGGCGTAGCCGGTGAAGATCTGACGCGGACGGGCGATCTTCTGCTCCTTGTCCAGCACCATCTCCTCCCACTGCGCCATCCACCCCGAGGTGCGGGCGATCGCGAAGAGCACCGTGAAGTAGTCGGTCGGGAAGTGCATCGCGCGATAGATCAGCCCGGTGTAGAAGTCCACGTTCGGGTAGAGCTTGCGCTTGATGAAGTACTCGTCGGAGAGGGCGATCCGCTCGAGCTCGAGCGCGATCTCCATGTCCTTGGTCATGCCCGACACCGCGAGCACCTCGTCGCAGAGCTTCTTCACGATCTTGGCGCGCGGATCGTAGCTCTTGTAGACGCGGTGACCGAAGCCCATCAGGCGGCTCTCCCCCTTGCCGCTCTTCACGTTCTCGATGAAGGCCGGGATGTTCTTCACATCGCCGATCTCGTCGAGCATGCGGAGCACGGCCTCGTTGGCGCCGCCGTGCAGCGGGCCATAGAGCGCCGAGACGCCGGCGGCGACCGCCGAGAACGGATCGACGTGGCTGGACCCCACGGCGCGGACCGCGTTCGTCGAGCAGTTCTGCTCGTGGTCGGCGTGCAGGATGAACAGGATGTCGATGGCGCGGGCGTACACCGGATGCGCCTCGTACTTCGGCTCCGACATGCGCGCGATCATCGAGAGGAAGTTCTCGGCGTAGGGCAGCGAGTTGTCGGGATAGACGTACGGCATCCCCTTCACGTGACGGTACGCGAAGGCGGCGATCGTCGGCATCTTGGCGATCAGGCGGATGAACGCGATGTCGCGCTCACGCGGATCGTGGATGTTCTTGGCGCTCGGATAGAACGACGAGAGCGCGGCGACGCCGGCGGTGAGCATGGACATCGGGTGCGCGTCGTAGCGGAACCCTTCCATGAAGCGACGGATGTTCTCGTGCACGTAGGTGTGGTACGTCACGTCCTGCACGAACTGGTTGTACTGCTCCTGCGTCGGGAGCTCCCCGTGGCGCAGCAGCCAGGCGACTTCGAGGAAGCTCGCCTTCTCGGCCAGCTGGTCGATCGGGTAACCGCGATAGCGGAGGATCCCCTTGTCGCCGTCGATGAACGTGATGGAACTGCGGCACGACGCGGTGTTCATGAACGCCGGGTCGTAACCCATGATCCCGAAGTCGTCGGGGTTGACCTTGATCTGCTTGAGGTCGGCGGTGCGGATCGTCTCGTCGGTGATCGGGGCGTAGTAGATCTTCCCGGTACGCGAGTCCTTGATCTCGAGGTGATCGCCGATGGGTGCCTTCGCTTCCGTGCCAGACATTGTTCGATTCCGTTAAGCATCGGGTGAGTGGCTCAAGCGGCGGTCGCAATGCTTCCGCGAATGGCCGAGCCATGCTTAATAGTATCGCCCGTTTCCGCCGCTAGGGATGGCTCCCCCGGGCACCGGCCGACAACGGTCAGGGGGAGTCCGATTGACACCCCCCGGTCCCTTCCCTACCGTTGGACGGAATGCCCCTTTCCGGAGCCTCGCTTGGACGTAGACAGTAGCTCGACGCTGTCGGGGACCGCCGCGACGAAGTAGCCGCCACGCCTCCCGCCGACATCGAAATTCGACGCCCGTGCCCGTTCGGGTCCGCGGCGGGAGTGACAGAATGGCATCGATCATCCGTCCGACGCCCACCAAAGAGGGCGCGATCTCGGACCTGCTCAAGGACTCGGCGTCTCTTGGCGCCGACGCCGTCCTGACGCGCCTCGAAAGCCGCCGGACGGGGCTCACGGCAGCCGAGGTGACCGCGCGCCGGGTGATCTACGGCCGGAACGAAGTGGCGCACGAGCGCCCCCCGGCCTGGTACACGCAGCTCTGGCACGCCTTCTGGACCCCCTTCACGGTGGTTCTGGTCGTCCTGGCGGGCCTCTCCTTCGGAACGGGCGACCGCAACGCCGCCTACATCGTCGGGGTGATGGTAGCGCTCGCGACCCTCGTCCGGTTCTCGCAGGAGTTCCGGTCCAACCAGGCCGCCCAAGCCCTGCGCGCGATGGTGCGCACGAGCGCCCTGGTCGAGCGAGCCGAGGCGAGCGAGACGGCGGCGCCGGGAGCGACGCAGCGCTCGGAGCGACCGATCGAGGAACTCGTCCCGGGCGACATCGTGCACCTCGCGGCCGGCGACATGATCCCGGCCGATGTCCGGCTCCTGACGGCCAAGGATGTCTTCGTCAGCCAGTCCGCGCTCACCGGGGAGGCGATCCCCGTCGAGAAGAGCGACGTACCTGCCGCGACGCCCCCCGCCGTGGCGACCGACGCGCCGACGCTCTGCTTCATGGGGACGAGCGTCGTCAGCGGGTCGGCTGTCGCGGTGATCGTGTGCACCGGGCAGCGAACACTGTTCGGGTCCATGGCGCACGGGCTCGCCGGCCAGCGGGTGACGACGGCGTTCGACATCGGCGTGAACAAGGTGAGCTGGCTGCTGATCCGCTTCATGGCGGTGATGGTGCCCATCGTCTTCCTGATCAACGGCCTGACCAAGCACGACTGGTTGGAGGCCTTCCTCTTCGGGCTCGCCGTGGCGGTGGGGCTGACCCCCGAGATGCTGCCGATGATCGTCACCGCGAACCTCGCCAAGGGCGCGGTGGCGATGTCCCGGCGCAAGACGATCGTGAAGCGACTGAACGCCATCCAGAACTTCGGGGCGATGGATGTCCTCTGCACCGACAAGACGGGGACGCTGACGCAGGACAGGATCGTGCTCGAGAAGCACCTCAACGTCGTGGGAGAGGACGACGATGCCGTGCTGAACCTCGCGTACCTCAACAGCTACTATCAGACCGGACTGCGCAACCTGCTCGACGTGGCGATCCTCGAGCATGGGGAACTGCACGATCTGCTCGGCGTCGATACCACGTACACCAAGATCGACGAGATCCCCTTCGACTTCAGTCGTCGCCGGATGAGCGTGGTGGTGGACCGGAGCCGACAGATCCACGAGCTCATCTGCAAGGGCGCCTTCGAGGAGATCCTCGCGGTGTGCACCCATGTGCGCGACGAGGATCGGGTCGTGCCGCTCGACGCCGCGTGCATCGCCACGGCGCAGGACGTGGTGCGGGAGCTGAATGAGGACGGTCTGCGCGTGGTGGCGGTGGCGTACCGGGAGTATCCGACGCGCGAGCATCCGTTCACGGTCGCCGACGAATCGGAGCTCGTGCTGGCCGGCTTCGTGGCCTTCCTCGATCCGCCGAAGGAATCGGCAGCGCCGGCGTTGAAAGCGCTGCGCGAGAGCGGCGTGCGGGTGAAGATCCTCACCGGCGACAACGATGTCGTCACGCGGAAGGTCTGCCGCGATGTGGGACTCGAGGTGGATCATGTCGTGCTCGGCAGTGAGGTCGCTGCCGCGGACGATGCAGCCCTCGAGGCGATCGCCGATCAGGGCACGGTGTTCGCCAAGCTCACCCCGGATGACAAGGCGCGGGTGGTGCGCGCCCTGCGCCGCCGAGGTCACACGGTGGGCTTCATGGGGGACGGGATCAACGACGCCTCGGCCCTGCGCGAGGCGGACGTCGGGATCTCGGTGGACACCGCGGTGGACATCGCCAAGGAATCGGCGGACATCATCCTGCTCGAGAAGAGCCTGATGGTGCTGGAAGAGGGCGTGATCGAGGGGCGGAAGACCTTCGGCAACACCATCAAGTACATCAAGATGACGGCGAGCTCGAACTTCGGGAACGTGTTCAGCGTGCTCGCGGCGAGCGCGTTCCTGCCGTTCCTGCCGATGCTCCCGGTGCAGCTGCTGACGCAGAATCTGCTGTACGACTTCTCGCAGATCGCCATCCCGTTCGACGATCTCGACCCCGACTACGTGGCGGTCCCGCGACAGTGGAAAGCGGACGATATCGGGCGCTTCATGCTCTGCGTGGGGCCCATCAGCTCGGTGTTCGACATCGTGACCTTCCTCGTGCTCTGGTTCGTCTTCGGTGCCGATGGCAAGGAGCATGCCTCGCTCTTCCAGGCCGGCTGGTTCATCGAAGGACTCCTCTCGCAGACGTTGATCGTGCACATGATCCGCACCGCGAAGATCCCGTTCGTGCAGAGCCGCGCATCGGCGCCGGTGCTCCTGACGACGGCGCCGGTGATGACGGTCGGGATCGGGATCGCGATGCTCCCCATCGGCGCGAAGCTCGGGTTCGAGGCGCCGCCGCCGCTGTATCTCGTCTTCGTCTCGATCATCCTGCTGGCGTACATGCTGCTCACGCAGGTGGTGAAGCGCTGGTACATCGCACGGTTCGCGTCGTGGCTCTAGCGGCATGAAGACGGGAGAGGGCCCGTCACCACGGTCGGTGACCGGCCCTCTCCCTCCTTTTCTTGCGTCGGCCGCTACTCCGTCGGCGGCTTCCCGCGCTTCCCCCAGAGGGGCGGCGGCGGCTCCTTGGTCGCGCGCTGGACGGGTTTGGCCGCCAACTGCTTCAGTGCCTCGGCCACCGCTCGTTCGAGCTGCGGATCGTGGCCGGCGGCGACGTCCTTCGGCCAGTTCTCGACGTCGATATCCGGCGCTTGTCCGACGTTCTCGACATCCCACTGGTTGTCGCGACGGAAGAACCCGCCGCGCGGCGCGATCATCGAACCGCCGTCGATGAAGCCCGGGGTGTCGGCGGTGTGCACGAGCCCGCCCCACGTCCGCTTGCCCACGAGCGTCCCGATCTTGCGTGAGTGGAACATCCACGGCATCAGGTCGCCGCCGGAGCCCGCCATCTCATTGATGATCATGACCTTCGGCCCCCAGATACCGGCCGCCGGACTCGTGAAGGGCATGCGCTCGCCGGCCACATTGTTGAAGTAGCCGTCGAAGTCGCGCTGCAGCACATCGATGATGTAGTCCGCAGCGGAGCCACCGCCGTTGAACCGTTCATCGATGATGGCGCCCTTCTTGTCCTGCTGGGCGAAGTAGTAGCGATTGAAGCTCGTATACCCGGGCTGACCGGTGTTCGGCACGTACACGTAGGCGAGCTGTCCCTTGGAGAGCGAATCCACGACGCGCCGATTGTGCTCCACCCACGCGCGGGTCCGGAGCCCCTGATCGCCGGCCACCGGGATCACGGTGACACGACGGGCTCCCTCCAGCACGGGACGCGCGTTGAGCGTCAGCACGATCTGCTGGTTGGCGGTGCCGTCGAGCAGTCGATACAGGTTGTCGGGGGCCTTGAGCTCCTCGCCGTTGACCGCGAGCAGATAGTCGCCGACGTGGACATCCACGCCGGGGCCCGCCAATGGAGCCCGCAGATCGGGGTTCCAGCTCTCGGCGTCCAGGATACGCGTGATCCGGTAGCGCCCCTGATCGATCGTGAAGTCGGCGCCGAGTTGACCGCCGGTGGAGGCCGGGACATCGGGCATGTCGCCGCCGCGCACATACGAGTGCCCGATCGCGATCTCCGCCCCCATCATGTCGACCAGGTAGTTCAGGTCAGCGCGATGCATGACGAAGGGGAGGAGCTGTTCGTACATCTGCTTCACGCGCGGCCAGTCGGCGCCCTGCGTGTTGGTGACGTACAGATAGTCACGCTGATTGCGCCACCCTTCGTAGAAGATCTGCTTGAACTCCGCCTTGGGGTCGATGTTCGCCTTGAGCGAGACATTCAGACGTCCTGCGCCGGCCTGCGGCGCCGCACGATCGGCATCGACGATGAAGATCGCCGGGCCGGCCGCTGCCGCACCGCCGCCCCGACCACCACCACCGCCACCACCCGTGCGGTAGATCAGCTTGCGCCCATCGGCGCTCACATCGTAGTCGGCCATGCTGTTCAGGAAGACCGACGCGCGCCGATCGCGAAGCTGGTACCGATGGAGCGTGGAGCCGCCGCCACCGGCGGTCCCGCTGGCCGGGACGGTCTCGGTGAAGAACACCGTTCCCGCCACTCCGGCCTTCACCTTGCCGTACTGGCGCGTTGCGACGCCCGGCACGGCGAGGATCCGGCCGGCGATCCCGTCGAAGTCGATCGTGACCGTGACGGCCCCACGAGGGGCTGCCGCCGGTGCGTCGCCGGCCTCACCGGCACCAGCGCCGCCAGCCGCACCGCCACGGCCTCCTCGGCCGCCACCGACCGGGACGCCGGCATCCTCGTCACTCTCGGGGAGCAGCGGCGACGGATCGCTCTTGTTGAGTACCGCGACGTAGAGCGCCGATGTCTCGTCATGGTCATAACTGGTCATGTCGAGCCACTGCGACTTGAGCGCGAAGTCGGTGGAGGCGAGGAACCAGAGGTACTTGCCACTCGCGTCCCAGACCGGCCACTGCGCATCGGAGAGTCCGTCGGTCAGCTGCTTGCTCGCGCCGGTCTCGACGTTGTACACCTCGATCGCCTTGTACAGCGAGTTGAGATGACGCACGTACGCGATCCACCGGGAGTCCGGGCTCCAGACCGGATTCATCGTGCGCGTGGGGACCATCCAGGGATCGTTCCCCACGACCTTGGCCTGTCCCGAGGCCACGTCGAGTACCCAGAGCTTCAGGTCGGTGTCGGTGTAGAGGAGTTTCTTGCTGTCGGGAGACCACGCCGGCGTGTAGTAGTGCTTGGTGTTCGGCAGCGCGATCTCGCGCGCCGGCGTGAGGCCGTCCTGCGCCTCGATGTAGAGCTTGTACTCCCCCGACTTGTCGCTGAAATAGGAGATGGACTTGCCGTCTGGCGACCACGCCGGATCGCGTTCGGCACTCCCGCTGGCGTTCGTCAGGTTGCGCACATCGCCCTTCTCGGCCGGCACGGTGAAGATCTCACCGCGCGCCTCGATCAGCGCCCGCTTCCCTGTGGGCGAGAGCGCCATGTTCGCGATGCGTCCGGAGACATCCTTCCACTGGGTCATCATCCAGGGAAAGTCACCGGCCGCGGTGATGCTCACGATCTTGTGCTTGTTGGTCTTGGGATCCAACTCGTGGATGTACCCCGCCTGCTCGAAGACCAGGACGCCCGCGCCGGCGTCGAGCGTCTTCACATCGTAGTCGGAGAAGTCGGTGACCTGCGTGAGCTTCTTGTTCCGACTCTCGTAACTCCAGACGTTCGCGACGCCGTCGCGATCGGAGATGAAGTACACCACGTCGCCGACCCACGCCGGCTCCATGTCCTTGGAGTCCTTCCAGGGCGGCGATTCCAGCTCGAGCGTCTTGAGGTCGACGATCCAGATGGGACGGTTCGTGCCACCCCGATAGTTGCGGCGCTCCTCGTCCCAGGAGTTGTTCATCCGGTAGGCGATCTTCTTGCCGTCAGGGGAGATCTTCCCCTGGAAGGCGCGGTTCAGCGGGAGCAGCTCCTCCACGCCGCCAGCGGCGGGAACGGTGTAGAACTTGGGAGCGGCGGTCGGACCGTTGGTCTCGCGGGTCGAGGCGAACAGCACGCTCTTGCCGTCCGGGGTCCACCCCTGCACCACGTCGGGGGACCCGTGCCACGTGAGCCGCTTCGGCTCACCGCCGTCGATGCTGACCACATACACATCGACGTTGCCGCCGTACTCCCCGCTGAAGGCGACCCACTTGCCATCGGGGGAGATCTTGGGGTTCTCGGTGTTCCCCTGGAAGCTGGTGAGTCGGCGCGCCGAGCCACCGGCACGCGCGGTGACCCAGATGTTCTGCGCGTAGGCGAACGCGATGTTCGCCGTGCTCACCGACGGTTGCCGGAGCATCCGTGTCTGGGCACCGGCGACCGATGTGACGAGGAGCGGCGTCGACAGCGCGAATCCGACGCGAAGGCGGTTCATGAGTGTGGGCATGGGGATCACTTCCGCTTGGGGGCTTTGTCAGGATCCTCGGCCGCCCACGGGAACACCCCCGCAGGCTTCTGACGCGGATAGACCTCGTCGAGCGTCGCAGCCTCGTAGAGGCGGCCGTTCTTCATCACGTACTTGATCGCGGTCGTGTTGCGGATGTTCTGCAACGGATTCTTGTCGAGCACGAGCAGGTCGGCGAGCTTGCCGTTCTCCAGCGAGCCGATGTCCTTGCCGAGCCCGATCGCTTCGGCGCCCATCTGGGTGGCGACACGGAGCGCATCGTGGGGATCCATCTTGGCCCACGCCACGTTCCAGAGTTCCCAGTGGAACCCGATCCCCTGCTGCTGTCCGTGCGACCCGATCCCGATCCGGGCCCCCTCGGCGAGCAGGTTCTTCATGTCCTCGCTGATCACGTTCATGCCGTACTGGGTGTCGTGGAACCACCCCGCCTGCGCGCCCGTGGTCACCGCACCCGGCGATCCGCCGCGGCGGAGGATCTTCCCTTCGAGGTCACTCCACGGGGTGAAGCGGCGGAGCTTCATGTCGTTGAGCAGGTCCTCGTGCTCGTACCAGTAGTTCTCCCCCCACGGTGCGCCGTACGCGACGATGATCGTCGGCGTGTAGGTGATCCCCGACGCCTTGAGGAGCTTGATCACATCGGACTGCAGCGGATACGTCGGGATCGTGTGCTCGTGGCCGCTGTATCCGTCGATCGCTTCGGTGATGTTCATCTTGATGTCGAGCGACCCTTCGGTCGTCGGCATCAGCTTGAGCTCGTTCGCCGCCTGGATGATCCACTGCCGCTGCTCGCGGTTGCCGGCGGCGTATTCCTTGAGCGTCTTGGTGTCGTAATAGTCGGAATAGCGCTTGAGCACGGTCCGAGCGTGGGCGAGGTCACGGATGTTCTCGCCGTTGGCGTTGCCCGCCCCGAAGAGGCCGGGCCCGGTCGAGTAGATGCGGGGACCGAGGATCTTCCCCGCCACGACCTGATCCTCATAGGAGAGCACATCGGTCGTTCCGGTCTGCGGATCGCGCCCGGTGGTCACGCCATAGGCGAGATTCGCGACATAGCTCCACACCGGTTCGCGGTGCACGCTGTTCGAGACGCGCAGATGCGCGTGCGTATCCACGAAACCCGGGATGATCGTCTTGCCGCTCATGTCCATCGACTTGGCGCCGGCGGGGATGGGGACGCTCCCCCGCTTGCCGACCCCGACGATGCGGTTGTTCCGGATGACGATGTCACCTCCCTCGATCACTTCCTTCCCCTTCATCGTGACGATGCGGGCGTTGCGCAGGACGACCGTGCCCTCCGGGATGTCGCGGGGCGCCTGGATGCGGATGCGCGTCTCGGCGGGTTGGAACATCGGAGCCGGAGCGCCGCCACCGCGTCCGCCGCGTCCACCAGCGGCGGGAGCGCCGGTGCTGTCGCCCTGAGCTGCCGCCGGTCGTGCGCGGCGCACCGAGTCATCGAACGCACGGGCACGATCGATGTCGTACACGACGTGCGCGTTGCCGATCGACCAGTGTACCGACTTGCCGTCCATCCCCCACGCGGGGAACTGCGCCCCGATGTCGGAGAGCTTCTTGCTCGGGAAGTTGCCGGCTTCGCCAACGGTGACCGTGGGCGCGTCGCCGCCGAGGTAGGGGATGGTCACGAGATAGACATCGTTCCCGACCTGCGCGAGTGCCTGGTCGCCGGTCGGCGAGATCTGCGCCCAGCTCGCACCACCGCCGCGACCGCCGCCACCCCCGGCATCGCCGCCACCGCCGCGTGCGATCCGCAGATGCGACTTCACATCGGTGCCGTCCCAACGCATCGACGCGAGACCGCGCTGGCCGCCATAGAGATAGATGCGGGTCGAGTCACCGGCGACGAAGTGCGGATTCGAGAGTCCGCCCGACGGGGCGATCATCGTCGCCGCGCCGCCGGCGGCGGGGATCCACACCAGGTCGGCGTTGCCGCCTCCGCCGCCGCCACCGCCCGTGGACATCTCGGTGAAGGAGCGCGAGGGGCTCTTAAGCGCGACGATCCGGCTGCCGTTCGGCGTGTAGGCCGGACGCTGCCAGAAGAACGACGCGGTCGTGAGCTTCTGCGCTCCCGCGCTCCCATCGCTGCGCACGCGGTACAGCGCGCCGCCATTGGCCGATGTGAACGTCGTGAAGGCGATCCACTGCCCGTCCGGACTCCACGCCGGCTGGAATTCGCCGAGATCCCCCGAGGTCAGCCGCTTGGGCGTACCGTTCGGATAATCCATCACGTACAGATGATCGAGCGCCACGAAGGCGAGGCGCCGACCGTCAGGCGATGGCACCGCATCGCGGATCTGCTTGATGGTGAAGGTCGAGGAGTCGGAGATCGGGTAGTCGTGCCGGACGGCCGGCCCCAGCGCCTGCTTCACATCCGCTTCGTACGGGATCTCCGTCGCTGCACTCCCGTCGATCGGCTGCTTCCAGAGCTTCCCGTTCCACGTCGCGATCAGGAACTTCGAATCCGGGGTGAAGCTCATGCCCGGATAGACATCCAGTGATGCGCGCGACTCCTGGTCATCGCGCGAGACCGGCCCGACGAGCCACTTGTCCTCGCCCGTCGCGAGTTCGCGCACCCGGAGGTACGTCTGATCGATGTGGCGCGTCCCGTACACGAGCCACTTGCCGTCGGGGGAGAGGGTCGGCCGGAAGGCCGAGCCCCAGCGGCTCTCGCGCACACTCACCTCGCCCGACTCGCGATCGTAGACGGCGAGCTGGTAGTCGCTCATCGGCGTGTTGTAGATCCACGAGCCGCGGCGCTCGGCGAACCACAGATAGCGCGGGTCGTTGCCGAAGGCGGGGCCGAGTTCACGCATCACGTCGGCCGCAGCACCGGCGCCGCCGGCAGCGGCTCCCCCGCGACGGATCAGCGCCTGTCCCGAGCCGCCATCCACGTGGAAGATCCAGAGCTTGGTGCCGCGCGCCACGATGATGTACTTGCCGTCCGGCGTGAATTCCGGCGACTGGTAGTCGTTGGCCTTGCCGCGGGTGATCTGCACCGTGTCGCGCTTGTCGAGCGACATGGTGAAGACGTTCCAGCCGCCGTCGCGATCACTGATGAAGGTGATGCGCTTGCCGTCGGGCGAGTAGCGTGGCTGGCCGTCGAAGGCCATCCCCTGCGTGAGTGGGGTCGCCTTGCCGCCCGTGATCGGCATGGTGTAGATGTCGCCGAGCAGATCGAAGACCAGTGACTTGCCGTCGGGGGAGACATCGAGCGAGGTCCAGTTCCCCGTCTTCGTGGTGAAGGCGAGGGTCCGGTCCGGACGGAGCGGGAGTCCTTCCTGCATCGGGTCGCGCGGCGGCTGCGCCCCGCGTTGAGCCAGGAGGGAGACCGGGAGGGCGAGGAGCGCGACGTAGCGGAGTGAGCGCAGGATCATGGCGTGCCCAGTGGCAGAGGGGGAGAGTGAGCCCAGAGAAAGTGCGTCACCCTGGAGGATTCGGCAACATGTGAACTATTCGCCGCATCTCCGGAAACGGGTCGCCCGTCCGGGGTGAGCGCACTATCGTTCCCAGATGCCTCTCCCGAACTTCGACGCCGACGCCTCCCTCGATCCGCAGGACTGGGATGCCTTCCGGACCCTCGCCCACCGCATGGTGGACGACTCCCTCGATTTCATCCGCGCACTCCCGGAGACGCGCCCCTGGCAACCGATCCCGGGAGCGATCCGGGCGTCACTAACCGGTGAACCGGTTCCCATGCAGCCGCAGTCGCCGGAGGTCGCGTACGGCCAGTTCCTCGAGGAGGTCCTGCCGTTCACCAACGGGAACCGCCACCCACGCTTCTGGGGATGGATCCAGGGGAACGGGACGCCGCTCGGGATGATGGCCGACATGCTGGCCGCCGGGATGAACGCGCATCTCGCGGGGCTGGATCAGTCGCCGAAGCTCGTCGAGATGCAAGTGATCAAGTGGCTGGCCGAACTGATGGGGATGCCGACCGACTCGAGCGGGCTCCTCGTCAGCGGGGGCTCGATGGCGAACCTGCTGTCCCTCGCGGTCGCCCGGCAGGCGAAGGCGGGGTTCGATGTGCGCCGAGAGGGGCTCCACGGTACGGCCCGCATGACCGTGTACAGTTCGGTCGAGGTGCACTCGTGGGCGCAGAAGGCGGTCGAGCTGTTCGGCATGGGGAGCACCTCGCTGCGCAAAGTGCCCGTGGGGACCGACATGCGTATCGACGTCGACGCATTGCGCGCGGCCATCGCGGCCGACCGCGCGGAAGGACTGCACCCCATCTGCGTGATCGGCACGGCGGGCACGGTGAACAGCGGCGCCACCGACGACCTCGACGCGCTCGCCGACCTGTGCGCAGCGGAATCGCTCTGGTTCCACGTCGACGGTGCCTTCGGCGCCCTCGCCCGACTCTCTCCGGAGCTCGCCCCGATCGTGCGCGGGATGGAGCGCGCCGACTCGCTCGCCTTCGACCTGCACAAGTGGATGTATCTGCCGTACGAGATCGCCTGCTTCCTGGTGCGAGATCCGGAGGTGCACCGCGCGACCTTCGCCCTCACACCGAGCTATCTTCGCGACGAAGGACGCGGCGTGATCGCCGGGGGGATCCCCTTCGCCGACCGCGGCCCGGAACTCACGAGAGGGTTCAAGGCACTGAAGGTCTGGATGTCCATGAAGGCGCATGGCGTCGAGGCGATCAGCCGCGTGATCGAGCAGAACGTCGCGCAGGCGCGCGAACTCGAGCGCCGACTCTCGGCGATGCCTGGAATCCAGGTGGTCACCCCGGTCACGCTGAACATCGTCTGCTTCCGGCTGGTGCGCCCGGGATCGAGCGCCGAGCAGGAGGACGTGCTGACCAAGGAACTGCTGCTGCGGCTCCAGGAGGAAGGAACGGCGGTCCCGAGCGGGTCGCAGTTCGATGGGAGATACATCGTCCGCGTCGCGTGCTCGAACCACCGGAGCAAGTGGTCGGACTTCGAGCGCTTCCTCGCGGCAGTCGAGCGGATCGGAGGAGAACTGCAATGAGGCGGGCGGTCACGCGACTGGTCCTGATCATCGTCGCCGCCATCGCGCCGAAGTGCATCGAAGCACAGATCGCACTGCGCGCTGGCCCCCTTCAGGTGACGGTCGATACGAAGGGACAGTTCACCGCCGTTCGCAACAGCGATAGCGGTCAGGACTATCTGTCGCACGAGGCGCCCGCTCCGCTCCTGACGCTCGTCAGCGGGGGACAGCGGATCGTGCCGACGTCGGCCACGCTCACCGATGGCCGCGCCGGACGAACGGTCAAACTGCGCTACGCACCCGTCTCCGTTGAGATCACCCTGCGCGTCCGCGAACACCCCGGGTACCTCACCCTCGAGATCGCGAGCGCCACGCCTGCGTCGAAGGTGGATGCCGTCATCTGGGGCCCCTACCCGACCACCATCAAGGAGACCGTCGGCGAGATCATCGGCGTGGTGCGGGATCAGCGCGTCGCGCTGGGGATGCAGGTCCTCAACATGAAGACCCTCGGCGGCGACCTCCCCAATAGCGAGGGGAGCACCTGGGAGCGGGGGATCGCGGCTCAGCCCCGCCCCTGGGGCAGCGTGCTCCAAGCCTACGCGATCAACCGCGACCGCGAGCGGCGCGTCGATGCCTGGGGCGGCGTGTTCAAGAACATGCCGGTGGAGCCGATCAAAGGCGAAACGGTGGTGGGGAGCGCGATCGCGCTGTTCACCTGCGCCGAGGCGCAGACGCTCGCGCGGCTCGAACAGATCGAGGTCGCCGAAGGACTCCCGCATCCGAAGATCGGCGGTGAGTGGATCAAGCGCTCGGCGATCTACAATCGCTCGTATCTGATCTCGTCGTTCGGCGAGAGCGACGTGGACGAGATGATCGGCTATACCAAGCGTGCCGGGCTGTTCTCGCTGTATCACGAGGGGCCGTTCAAGAGCTGGGGGCACTTCGTGCTGGACGAGAAGCAGTTCCCCACCGGGCGCGCCGGACTCAAGCTCGCCGTGGACAAGGCGCACGCCGCCGGGATCCACCTCGGCGCGCATACGCTCACGAACTTCATCAATACGAACGATCCGTACGTGACGCCGGTGCCGGACGATCGGCTCAGCGTCACCGGGTCATCGACGCTCGTGCGCGACATCGACGCCACGCAAACGAGCATCGAAGTGGCATCGCCGGAGTTCTTCGACCAGACCAAGGACAACAACCTGCACGCGGTGAAGATCGGCAAGGAGATCGTGCAGTATCGCGCGGTCAGCGCTGACCGGCCGTACACGCTGCTCGACGTGCAGCGCGGCGCCTTCGGGACGGCCGCGGCGGCTCATCGCGCGGGAACGGTCGCCGGGAAGCTCTTCGATCACGCCTACAAGGTGTTCTTCCCGAACTTCGCCATGCAGCGTGAGGTGGCCAGGAATCTCGCCGACTTCCTGAACGAGACCGGGGTGGACCACATCGACTTCGACGGGCACGAAGGGGCGCTCGCCTCGGGACAAGGGGACTACGCGCTGGCCGTCTTCGCCAAGGATGTGCTCGACCAGACCAAGCACGACCTGATCAACGGGACGAGCACCTCCAAGACCTTCTACTGGCATATCGGCTCCTACTACAACTGGGGCGAGCCGTGGTACGGCGGCTTCAACGAGAGCATGCAGCAGTACCGGATCGACAATCAGGCGCTCTTCGACCGGAACTACATGCCGCACATGCTCGGATGGTATCTCCTCACGGAGAACACGACCCTCCCCGAGATGGAGTGGATGCTGGCGCGTGCGGCCGGTTACCGCGCGGGGTTCGCGATGGTCGCGCGCCCCAAGGCGCTCCGCGGCAACCCGCTCACTCCGCAACTGCTCGATGCGATCCGCGAGTGGGAGGACGCGCGCACCCGTCACGCCTTCGACTCGGACCAGGAGCGGCGGCTCAAGGACCCCAAGCGGGACTTCCATCTCGAGAAGAGCGGCGACGGCGCTTGGAGCCTGCACGAGTTCGCGACATCACCGACCTTCGTGCGTGAACGGATCGAGCGCCAGCCGGGTGAACCCACGCACACCACTTGGGACTTCCGACAAGAGTGGAAGGAGCAGCGACTCCAGTTCCGGCTCGGCGTCGCCGGCAAGACGGGCGCTGTTCGCGCCCTCCGCATGCAGATCGACAACTACACCGAGCTGAGGATCCCGATCGAACTCGCGGCGGGCGAGAGCCTGATCTGCGATGGCAGCACGACCGTGCAGCTCTACGATAGCAAGGGAAAGCGGAAGGGATCGTTCACGTTGCCGAGCCTTCCCCCGATGATGGCGGGCGGTGCCCACACGATCATCATGGACTCGGAGTTCGGTGGCGATGAACCGCCGAAGATCGAAGTGCAGTTCAAAGGCCTGAGTCGGACGGAGAGCGTCCGCGCCCACCAGTAAGGAGACCGCATGCTTCCGTTCGCCCGCATCGCCCGCCCGCTCGCCGCCGTCGGCCTCGTCCTCGCCGCGGCCGCACTCCCGTTCGGCGCACCCTCGGTCGATCCGGTGATGGTCGCCAAGATCCGCGAGGAGGGGCTCCAGCGCTCCCAGGTCATGGAGTTCGAGAGCTACATGGTGGATGTGCTCGGCGCGCGGCTCACGCTCTCCAACGACATGAAGCGCGCGCAAAGCTGGGTGCAGGGGCAGCTCAAGACGATGGGGCTGGTGAACGTCGCCGCCGAACCTTTCATGAACTACGGCGTCACGTGGGACAACGAGTACGTGTCGCTGCACCTGCTCGAGCCCGATTACACGCCGATGGTCGGGTATCCGATCGCACACACGGCGAGCACCAACGGCAAGCTCGAGGTCCCGGCAGTGATCGTTGATCTGCAGTCGCGTGACGATATGGCGAAGTACCGCGGCACCCTCGCCGGGAAGGCCATCCTGGTGACCCCGCCGGCGCCGGTCGATCTGGTGCCTCTCACGAACGGCGTGCCGCGACTCACCGAGAAGGATCTGGCGGCGCTGGAGCAGGTCACGATCCCACCCGCGCGACCGGCCGCGGCGCGGACGGTGCGGAACCCGGATCTGCTGAACGCTGAGGAGAAGATGGCGTACTACAAGGCCGAGGGGGTCGCGGTGGTCCTGCAGTCCGAGAGCGGCTGGCTCGGCGCGGTGCGTGGCTACTCACGCCCGGGTTCGGCACGTGATGGATGGTCTCGCGACGGGATGCTCAACTCCGTCCCGCTCGTCGCGATCACTCCCGAGCACTACAACCGGATGTATCGGATCATCAAGCGCGGGATCCCGGTGAAGGTCGGGGTCGAGGTGCGCAACCGGATCGGCGACCGCGTGGAGCAGGCCATGAACATCGTCGCCGAGATCCCGGGCTCCGACCTGAAGGACGAGGTCGTGATGATGGGCGCGCATCTCGATACCTGGCATGCGAGCCCGAATGCGAGCGACAACACCTCCGGCGTCGCCGTGGTTCTCGAAGCGGCCCGCATCCTGCAGAAGGTGGGCGCGAAGCCGCGCCGCACGATCCGCGTGGCGTTCTGGGCGGGCGAGGAGCAAGGGCTCTTCGGGTCGCGCGCCTACGTGAAGCAGCACTTCGGGAACCCCAAGGACTCGACGGTCGGCGTGAAGCCGGCGTACGAGAAGCTCTCCGCCTACTTCAATCAGGATTACGGCGCCGGGCAGTATCGCGGGATCTATCTGCAGGGGAACGAGCTCGCGCGTGCGCAGCTCACCGCATGGATGGAGCCCTTCCGGGATCTGGGGATGACCGCCGTCTCGAATCAGGGAGTCGGGAGCACCGACCATATCGCCTTCGACGAAGTGGGACTCCCGGGCTTCCAGTTCCTCCAGGATCACACGCCGGGGACGGGCGGCCACACGAACATGGACTTCCTCGAGGGGATCCAGGCCAATGACCTCATGAAGAACGCGACCATCATGGCGTCGTACGTCTATCACGCGGCGATGGCCGACACGCGGATGCCGCGCAAACAACTGTAGTCGCCTGTTGCACCGAACGCGATTCGGAACCATTCGCGACGCGCGGGATTCGCTGACGGACTGCGGCACTTGCACTCCAGGACCTCTTGTTGTCCTCGCAGATGCCGGAAGAGTCGCTCTGGTCCTTCGGAATCACCGACGCACGCCATCGAATCCGGTCCGCGGGCCACTTCGTCGCCGCAGTCGCACACTAGCAATGTCCCGCTGCGCCTGACGGGCCTCAGTCCTGAGACCTCAACACGCGTCGGGGGAAAAACCCATTGGCTTGAGCATCTCATACAGCGTGGATGAGCCGCGCGTGTGAGACCCACTGCGGCATATCGGAATCGTTCGCAAGATCGATTTGAGTTATCTCAGTCCGGGGATAAGTGGCGCAAACCCGCCGTGCGCTCACCGACGGAGTGCGAACGCGTTCCGCTGCTGCAAAGAGTGGCGCAAAAACGTCTTGCGGAACCCCACGGGGGGGGTACGATAGCGCCGCACAGCGTGACGAACGTCCTGACTTGGGCCCGAGATGGGACGCCGATGAGAGTAGCGTCAGCGTGCAGTCCGCATTCATCATCTCTATCTGGAGGAACAAGCAATGTCCGTCTCACGAAATCTTGTTCGGCTCGCACTGCTCGCTGGCCTCGGGTTGGCTTCCTCGCTGGTCGCTAGACCGGTGGAAGCAAGTCCCGCTCGCGAGGTTGGATGCACATACTGCCCCGATCAATGCCCAGCCAATCAATGGGAAGGGCAGATCGGGTGCATCATGTATTGCCAAGGTTTGAACTTCAATGTCTGCCACGAGAACGAGTGCGCGAACGTGCGCGTACACTGCACGAGCTACGAGCAGTAGCCTTCTCGGCTCCGCCGCGCGCAAGCACCATCTGCGCTTGCGCGCGCGCGAGCCATCCTCACCGCCGACCAATACACATGCCTTCTGACAGAGTCGCCTCATTCGCTTTCGTGCTCTGCGCTCTCGCTATCGGAAGCTCCGTGGTTCATCGGGAGTTCTTCTCGCGATCAGCGGCAGCGCCGTCGCCTTCCGCTCTCACTGCTTCTGCCACTGAGTCTGAGTGGCGTGACGCAATCGCTGCGGGCGTCGCTGTCGGCAGCCCTTCGGCGCCGATAACAATTCTCGAGTTTGGAGATCTTGAATGCCCAGCTTGCCGGGTCTTTCAGACTTCGCTAGCTGCCGTGCGCTCCAGCGGGAGCGCAGATGTTCGTTGGATCTTCGTGCACTATCCGCTTTCGCAACACCGCTTCGCTATTCCCGCTGCTCGTGCGGCCGAGTGCGCGAACGATCAGCATCGCTTCGATGAGTTTGTGACTCTCTTGTACAGGCAGCAGGATTCTCTCGGGCTGAAGCCGTGGCGCTCCTTCGCGAACGATGCCAAGATCGCAGACCTCGCGGCTTTCGAGCGATGTGCATCCAGTTCGGACGAACCGTCGAGGCTCAGCCAAGGGCGTGCACTCGGCCGGCGCCTTCAGATATCAGGCACGCCGACAGTGTTTGTGAATCGTATTCGCTTTCCCGGAACACCCACTGAGCAAGAACTCCGTGCAGTCGTCGATTCTTTGCGCAGCGCGCTCAGCCGCTAGACTCACCCTCGCCCGCCATCCAGAGTGCACATGATGTCCTCCTCCCGGCACACACGCAGTATTCCTCGTTTGCTGCTCGCGGCTCTTGCGTGGCTCGCGTGCGACTCGTCGCGCACCTCCGCGCAGAAGGTATGGGTTGTTGGAAGCGCCCCTGTAACGGTTGCAGCCCTCCCCGAGAGCCCGAACCGTCCTGGCACGCCTACCGTAGCCTGGGCTACACGGTCGACCAGCGGCGCCTTGGCTCTACTTAACAGTGGCGACGGAACGCTGCATCTTTTCAACTCTGTTGGCCAACGCTTGGACGGTGCAACCGGGGTCGCCATAGGTACGCCGGTCTGGCTGAGCACTTGCGGCAGCGACTCCCTCTTCGTGTGGGATGCCGGCAGCAACGAGCTGCTCACTCTCACATGGAAGGGCATCGTCTCCAATCGCGCCAAGCCTCCCGCAACCGAAGGCCAGATCACCGTCCGCTGTGCTTCGTCCAGTCGTATTGCTTTTCAGAGCGTGCCGCACGTTACGCCTGCAGGACGCGCCTCCATGGTGCCCGGCGGTTCCTTCTATATACTACCAGTGACGTCGACCGTCCTAATCCGCTCAGCGGGAACGGCGAAGCCCTTGCTCTTGGACGGGCTGGCAAGCGGTGAGATGGTCGTTGGGAAATCTTCCTCCGGAAGACCGGCGGGCGGACCACGCCCCCTCGGCCGCCTCCTGTCATTTGCGCTTTCAGGTAGTGAGGTGGCCATTCTCGATCTCGACTCTAGTCGCGTGCGATTCTTCGGATTGAATGGACTTGCACTCGCGAGCGTGCCCATTCAAGGCGCGCGGCGGCCGGCCACTCGGCAGTTCTTTGAGAATGCCGCCAATGACATCATTTCTACACTTCCGAGCACCAGTCAGGCAGCCACGTTGGACCTGCTTCTGGACTCGCCGATGCTTTCAACACTACCGGTCGCAACCGGCATGATGAGCGACCCCATGGGGATCTTCTGGCTGGTTCGCTCGCAGTCAGGGGACACCGAGACCGTCTTGGAGGGGATCCGCTCCGACGGCGACCGGGTCGGCTCAGTGCGCATTCCTAAGAACCTGGTGGTTTTCGAAGTTGGCAGGGACTACGTGCTGGGTCGCGGAACAACTGGAACCGATCGAGGCAGGGTCTTTGTCTACTCCCTCACACGCCCGAAGGCATGATTCGTCACGTCGCTCACGCTACCGCGCTATTGCTCGCTTGGACTGCGATTCTTCGTGGGCAGTCGCGTTGCGTGGTAGGGCATGTGTCGTCCCGGGGCGTCGCGATATCCGGCGCGAACATTGTGCTTACAAGTTTGCCCTCCGGAACGAGTGTACTGGAAGTGTCGAACACTATCGGCTACTTCCGGGTGTGCACAGCGGTCGACTCGGCCCGTAGCGTCGTGGTGGGCGCCTCCGCTCGTGGTTACGCCTCACGCCAGCAGGCGCTTCAATCGCTTCTGTGGCCCGGCGACAGCGTTCGCGTCGACTTCACGTTGGAGCCGCTGGCGCAGAATGTGCGCCCTGTCGTCGTCTTGGCCGAACGGCCTCGCCCGCGCCGCGATAATGTCGGAGGCGGCTCAAGGCCAGGCACGCGCAGCGATCCGCTTGATAGTCTCGTCGCGCTGAGTGGCGACTTGACTGGCGATCTCAGTTCGGCGCTCGGTATGATCCCGGGCGTACTCCTGGACGGAGATGGGACGATCCGCGCTTTCGGGCTCGGCGCCAACAGTCAGGGATCCACGCTGAACGGAACGGACTTTGCTGCAATTCCCATTCCGCGGGACGGCCTGCGGAATACCATCCGCTTGAGTTCTTACGACCCTCGCAATGGTCGCTTCGCGGGAGTCCAAGTCAACAGCACTCTGCCGAGCGGCACACGAGTTGCGCTGCGAAATGCGCGACTGAGCCTCGAGGACCCGTCCCTTCAGCTACCTGTCGGACCGTCCCGCGTTCAGGATGGCCGTTACCGGAACGTCATCGGAAGTGGAACTGTGTCAGGGCCACTCGGAACGAATGACCACTTCTTTAACCTCGCGTACCAAGCGGGTCGTCGGACTCAGCCGGATCGTACATTGGAGAGCGCGGACGCAGCATCCCTTGCGGCGATCGGCCTCGCCTCGGAGGTCGTAACTCCACTCTTGCTCACAGCGATGCAGATTGGCGCGGCACCCGCGGGGCTGTCGGCACGAATGCCCTCGATCCGGGACGTAGTTTCGGCGATAGGCCGCGTCGACTTGACACCAGGCGATGCCGAGAGCGGCGAACGTGACGTTGCGTACTTTCTCCTGGGCGGCCAGCTTCGGAACGAGTCACCTGCAGTGGGTGACCTTCGCTCGACCGGCTCCCGCGCCGCTTCCACGAGAAGTTCTGACGGTGAGATTCTCTTCTCACTTTCGCCGTACCGTCGTAGCGCATTGATCGACTTTAAAGTTGGCGTCGGCGCACACAGCGAGGCAAATCTTCCTTCCTTCCGGGCTCCCGCTGCGGCGGTGCTAGTCAGATCGCCTTCCGCCTCGGGCGCCGAGTTGCAGCAGCTTTTCGTCGGCGGTTCCGGCGTAGATGCTGTTCGGCAGCGGACTGTGCGCTCCGGTGCGAGTTTGGACATTAGCTGGATGACGCTTGATCGTTCGCACCGACTGAACTTCTACGCGGACGCTACTTTCGAGCGACGTCAGACTAGACGCGGCGCGGGCGATCTCGGCACGTTCACGTACCTCTCACTGCAGGACTTCGCGGCGAACAAGCCGGAGTCCTTTCGCCGTATTGGCGGTCCCGGTGACACTCGCACTGACCTAATTCAAGCCGCGCTGGGTATCAGCGATGTCTACTACCACACGATTGACGGTCGTACTGAGCTGCCACTGCCCGGAAACGGCTTCATGGTACAGTACGGCTTGCGTCTGGATCTTGCTCGTTTCCTCCATTCGACGCCCTCCAATCTCGAGATCGAACGGCTAACTGGCTTCCGCACGGATCGCACGCCGTCGCCGTTCTCGCTTTCGCCAATGATCGGCTTTTCTTGGAATCGCGGAGAACTCCAGATTCAGAACGGACGCGGAGGCACCTTTTCCGAGACTCGCCATGCGATCACCGGGGGTGTCCGTATGTATACTGCCGCGCCGCCACTCACGCTCATGGAGGCTGCTCTAGCACAGGCGGGAGGTTCAGTTGTCCGCGCCGACGTTCTTTGTCTCGGGGCGTCGACGCCTGTGCCGGATTGGCCCGGATCACTTCGCGGCTCTGCCGAGACTCCCAGCTGCATTGGCGCGACAACGCCAGCGGTATCACTGGTCGCCCCGTCGGCCGCATTCTTTGCCGAGTCATTCACTCCCCCGCGGAATCTGCGAGCTGATCTCAGTTGGCGGTGGATGGCCTCCTCGCACCTCACTCTTGACGTCAGTGGCGCAGTCGCTCTTGGCCTCAATGGCCTTGATGTCGAGGACCTCAACCTGCGCTCGGATCCGGTATTTCATCTGAGTCACGAAGGGGCGCGCCCGATCTTCGTGAGTCCGCTTTCGATCGATACCGCGTCGGGTCTACCGTCGGTAGCGGCGTCACGCGCCTCCTCCACTTTCTCAGCCATCCGACGGTATACATCTGCTGCCAGATCACGATTCGCGTCTTTGACGATCGGCGCCTCGTATCGTCTTGGAGCCAGTGCGTTCGATGCGTTCCTTCCCGCGCGAACACGCCTGTGGAGCTCGACAGTCCGGGCCAGCTATTCGATCGCAGGCGGTGAAGGTTCGCAAAGCGGTTTCGTCATGACGACGGGCGGTGACCCGCGCGCTGTCACCAGCGCACCCTTGGAGTGGCCCCGCCACAGCGTGATGCTTGCGTTGACGTCCTCCGTCGTGTCTTGGGGCTCGTTCTCGCTGACAGCACGTTTCACATCCGGGATTCCGTTCACGCCGCTGGTAGGAAGTGATGTCAATGGTGACGGTCTAGTGAACGACCGTGCGTTTATATTTGCCGCGGACGACTCTGCAAGCGGGGTCGGCAGCGCGCTGCGGCACCTCCTGCCGTCGCTTCCCGCCAACAGTCGCGCCTGCCTCATTGGTCAAGAAGGCCGCATTGCGTCACAGGGCTCGTGCATCGGACCGTGGAGTGCACCACTCGCGGCTCTGACGATATCTGTCGATCCACGTCGCCTGGGGATCTCCGGTAGAGTCTCAGCCAACATTTCTGTTACTAATCTCGCGGCCGCCGTCGATCTGCTCGCGCACGGCCCGAACGGTCGAGCGGGATGGGGTCTCGCAAACACGCCGGACCGCGTATTGCTCACAGTGCGCGGCTATGATCGCGCGACGGGCCGATTTCTCTATGACGTCAACCCGCATTTTGGACTACCGGCTCGCTCCCTCGCAACTACTAGTCAGCTACCTCGGATCGCCCTTGACGTTCGTGTTGACATTGGGCGCGATCGTGAGATCCAGGCGATCGAGCAGTTTCTCGGACGGCTGGATTTGACGCAGCGACACGATCTCGATGCGATCAAGGATCGATTGATGAGCTTCTCGACTGGCACTGTCCGGGATTTGCGAGCACTAGTCGCAAGAGCCGATTCGCTACATCTCGACAGTGCACAAGTGCGCCAGATCACCCAACTGCGGATCGAGCTTTCGACGCGACAGGACTCGGTCTATGGATCGCTCGCGAGCTTTCTTTCTTCCTTGTCACCGCACTCCACTCCCGCGATGCAGAAGCGCGCATGGCACGACGCGATCGAAGCGTCGCTGCGCTTGGGATATCGGACGAGCTGGGAGGTTTGGCAGATCCTCTCGCCGCAGCAGCAACGGTGGGCGGACCTTCACGCACTCAGTCCGGCACTCCGACAGTCGCGAGAGTGGCTTGAGGATGTTACGTGGCGACCGTTCGTCGTACCTCGAGGCTAGCACGACGAGAGATCAGCGCCCAGGAGAGATGCTGATGTTCATCGTCCCCGCGAGCTCGAATTCTGCGAGGTAGGGGAAGTCTCCCACGCCGGGCATCCGCAGAAGCACCCGCTTCCCGTCGCCGTCGAGCGGGCGCGCGGTGGGTGGAAGCAGGACGCGCCCCTGCGGCACTCCCTCGCGCGAGACCACGACCCATGGCACCACACCTTCGTCCTCGAAGGCGTTCTCGCGCACCCAGCTCGAGCCATCGCGCATCGCTGCGACACTGGTGATGCGTGGGTACGTCTTGTCGGACTCGAGTCGCCGCGTGCGCCCGTTGCTCGCGACCGCGACCAGCATCTCGGGAGGCATGGCCCCGCGCCGCGATCCGCCGGACATGGCGTCGAGCAGCGCTTCGGGCGGCACAGGGACCGCCGGGCGCTCGATGTCGAGTACCCACTCCATCGCATCCTCCGTGAAGCTCTCGACATGGAACGCCCCGCCCTGACCGACGACGATGCGGTGGCCCGGTGCGAGCGCCCAGACAGGGACCGCGCGCACATACGGCGGCAAGGACGGCCCTCGACCCTCCGCGACCCGATCAGCTCGGGTGTTCACCGTGATTCCGGTGCGCCGCTTCATCGAGTCGGGCCAGATCACATCGAAACTCGCGACCACCAGGTCGTTGTAACGCTCCGCCTCGGGGACGTTCAACCCGATCACCCGTCCCTCGGCGAGTGCCAGGGTCCGCAGCTCCGGACCCCAATGGACGCCCGATCCGCCAGGCTCGTACCCGGTGCTATCGAACAGTCGGAGATTCTTGTCTTCCTCGTCGAGCAGCCGCAGGCGCCCATCGTTCAGGACTTCGAGCGCCCCTGTGACCTTGTAGTCAGTGAACATGCGTCCGCGCGACCCGATGTAGCGGATCATCGTGCCGTTGCGGTCGTAGAGGCGCATCTGGTCGCGTCGACTTCCCATCACGATGCGCCCGTCGGGGAGCCACTGCGCCATGTCGATGGCGAACGGGCGGCAATCAGTGGTTCTGTGGTTGCGGCAGAGCGTCAGCGTTTCGCGCAGCACGATCAGCGGGAGCCGATTATAGTCGTCGTTCGTCAACCGGAGGCGCTTCACCCCGGAGCCGGGGACGTAGGTGCTCGTCGGCAACGACATGTAGGACGCGCCGAGCACGCTCAGCGCCGTCACCAGCGTGAGCACGATCAGAACCGCCCTCGGCGCTCGGCGCTTCAATTCTCGGGCGGGACCGTCTTCTCGAGTGCGTCGAGCCACAGGATACGCTCCATGCTCATGGGATGCGTGATTGCGTACGGGAATTCGGACGGGTCGGGGAGCAGTGCCCGACGCCAGAAGTCATGCAGTCCACGCGTCGAGCGTCCGGCGGCGCCGAGGATGGCACTGGCCGCCTCGTCCGCGGACCGCTCCGACGCGTCGTCCCACGGGAGCTCGCGCCGCGCGCCCTTCATGCGCAACCAGCGGTCACTGCTCGCGAGGCTCGCCGCGCTCGTCAACAGGTCGCCGGTGCCATGCACCACCGATTGCCACGGCGTGCGTTCTGATGCCTGCAGCACCACGGCGTGCGCGATCTCGTGCGCGAGGACGATCGCCAGGTCCTCCTCCTCCTTCGCCGCGAATCGCAGCATCCCCGTCGTGACCACGATCGTGCGGCCATCGCTCCACGCTTCGGGGGCATCCTGCCGCCACGACATGAACGCCATGGCGCAGCTGCTGTCGAGCGGGATTGTGAGCGGGAGCTCGCGCCCGTCGCGGCGCAGCGTGACCTGCACCGAGGGTGCACCGCGCTCGGCGGCAGTCGCCAGTCGCGACCGAACAGCTTCCACCACACGCGATCCCGGCTGCGCCGAGAAGCCGTCCAGCGCCAGAATCCGGTCGCCCGCGCGGACGCCGGCGCGATCGGCGCCGCTCCCCTTGGCGACCGAGAGCACCTGGACCGTATCCGTGATGTCGAGATCCTCGGCAGCCTGTTGCCACGGTCGCGGGAACGCAGCGAGGTTCGTGAGGCGGATCCCGGTACGTCGCGTGGTCTCGCGACAGCGCGGAACCGCCGCGCGCAGCAGTGCGCTCCCCACATCGTCGAGTCGGGCGTCGTCCTCGAGCTGCTGCTGCAGCAGCTGCATCGACGGTGGAGCCGAGAATCCCGAACGGTCCGGCTTCGCAGATGCCGATGGACGCGCACCGGGGATCGCACACCCGACTCCCAGGAGCACGAGCCCCAGGAGGTACGCGTGCCTGCGCGGTCGCATCGTCATTCGCACCTCCCGCGGACTCACTCCGCCATCTTCAGGATCGTCTTCCACTCCGTCGCCGAGATCGGGATCACCGACAGGCGTCCCGTCCGGATCAGCGCCATCTCGGCGAGCGACTTCGTCGCCTTGATCGCGGCGAGCGTCACCGGATTCTTGAGCGGCGCCACGGCCTTCACGTCGACCATGAACCAGGTCGGATCGGCGGGATCCGACTTCTCATCGAAGTGCTCGTGCTTCGCGTCGAGCGCCGTATGGTCGGGGTACCCTTCCTTCACCACCTCACAGATGCCGACGATCGCCTGCGGCGTCGCCATCGAGTGGTAGTAGAAGACCTGATCCCCCTTCTTCATGCCGTCCTTCAGGAAATTGCGCGCGGCGAAGTTCCGCACGCCATCCCAGCAGGTGGTCTGCTTCGGCGCCTTGGTCAGGTCGTCGTACGAGAACACCTCGGGCTCACTCTTCACCAGCCAGTAGCGCACCTCACCCGGCTTGCGCACGAACCACTCGGCCCACGCACCATCCTGATGCGGGGCCGAGCTCACCATCTTCTTCTTCGCTGCCACGGTGATGCTCCTTTATGCGATCCCCTTCTGGATGGCCTTGAGCACGGCCTCCGAGAAGATGTCGATCTCGTCGATGCTGGTGTAGACGTTCGGGGTGATGCGGATCCCGCTGAACTCCGGGTGCACGATCGGCGTGTTCACGATGCGATAGTTCGCCATCAGCCAGCCGCCGAGCTTCACCGGATCGATCCCATCCACGTTGAACAGACAGATGGCGCCTGACTTGTCGGGGCCGAGCGGCGTGAGGACCTTCACGCGGTCGCTCGAGGCGAGCAGGCGATTGGCCCAGCGGTCACGCAGATAGCGCAGACGGGCGATCTTGCGGTCGGCGCCGATGCCGCGGCTGAAGGCGAGCGCGGCGCTCACCGCGTTGAAGTTCGCCTGTGGGTGCGTGCCGATCTCCTCGTACTTCCGGATGTTGGCGGTGTTCCCCTCACCAGAGCCCATGAGCGACCAGAGCTTGGGGATCTTCTCCTTGCGCACATACAGGAAGCCCGTGCCGATCGGCGCTAACGTCCATTTGTGCAGCGAGGTGCCGTAGTAGTCGGCCTCGAGGTCGTCACGCTTGAAGGGGAAGTGGTTGAAGGCGTGCGCGCCGTCCACGAACACCTCGATCCCGAGCGGACGCGCCATGCGCACGATGTCGCGCACCGGCATGATCTGCCCGGTGAGGTTCGTGATGTGCGTGACCTCGATGACCTTCGTCTTCGGCGTGATCGCCTTCCGGAACTGCTCGACGATGTACTCGTCCGACGGCGGCGGCACCTTGAAGGAGATCTGCTTCAGCACGATCCCCTCACGGCGTTCGCGCTGCTGCCAGGAGTTGATCATGCGGCCGTAGTTCTGATTGGTGATCAGCACCTCGTCGCCGCGCTTGAGATCGATGCCGAAGATCATCGTCTCGTTGGCTTCGGAGGCGTTGCGGACGACCGCCATCTCCTCCACATCGCATCCGAACTCGCGCGCCAGATCGCGGCGCGTGCTCTCCATGCGGGGCTCGAGCACCCGCCACATGTGCTCCACCGGGAGTTCGTTCACGAAGCGCTGGTCGCGGATCAACTGCTCGAGCACATGGCTCGGCGTCGGCGAGATGCCGCCGTTGTTCAGGTTGATCATCGTCCGGTCGGCGTCGAACGCGCGCTGGATGAGCGCCCAGTACTGCTCGTCCTCCGCGACCGCGAGTGCGGGGCGGTCGCCGGCGATCGCGTTGGCCTTGAAGACCTGACCGAAGGCATTCTCCCGCATGATCGGCAGTGCCACGCTCGCACCGGCCAGCCCCTTCATGAAATTGCGACGGGTCGTCATATCGCCCTCAAGGAATGATGATCAGGCCGTTTTGGCCGTCGAACTCGTCCTTCATCTTCGCCAAGTTCCCCGGCGCGCGCCACGGGCCGTTGTCGATCTTGACCGCCACCCGGTACCGCCCGGACTTCAGGAATCGCTCCGCCTCCCACCCATCGGAGACCCGGCGGAGCTGCACCGGCTCCCAATCGGAGAAGCTCCCCGCCACCGTCACGATCGCCTCTTCCGGGGCGGTCACGTGAATGAACAGGGTACCACCCCCCTCGGCCGGTACGACCCGGACGAAAGAGCTCGCCCCGTAGTCGTCGTCGGCCTCGCGGACCGCGGCCCAGGTGAAGCGGAGGGCGGCCGTCACGATCCGCGCATCGGGGGATCCGCGGACCGCGTCGGCGAGCTGGCGCCCGCCGGAGACGGTCAGCGCGTAGCGCCGACTCAGCGCCCACGCGATCGATCCCGAGAGCGCCGACTGCGTGGCATCGGTGGCGCGCACCCCGCTCCGCCAGCTGTGGAGCGCGTCGATCGTGAGGCTCCCGCGCTCGTAGTGCAGCGCGACGGAGGCATCGTTCACGTCGTACGACGCCGCGTTGCGCGAGAGGTAGATCTGCGCCGCCTCGAACAGCGGCCAGTCGTCGGTGCGGTAGCGGGTCAGCGTGACGGACGCCTGCAGGTCACCGAGGCGTGCCCAGCCCCCCATGTCGATCCCGGTCGCGTGGCTGACGAGCGCGTCGCGGATCGAGCTCCCGAACGCCGCTCCGCCCCAGACGCCGCCCTCGCCGATCTGGGCCCGCTGACGGAGATACACCGAGGCGTTGCCGCCGCGTCCGATGTTCGAGATGCCGAACGCGGCGCCGGTCGCCCCACCCTCGGTGGAGAAGCGCGTGTCGGGGGAATGGCGCCAGACGAGCGCACCGACCGCTTGGAGGGCGGCGACACTGTCGCGGGCCCACGACGCGCCCCCGGAGAAGAAGGAAGCGAGCCGGGTGTCGGTCTGGCGCCAGGAGGCGCCGAGCAATGCGGCGCTCCGGGTGTCGCGCCCGAGCTGCTGGAGCTGGGCGACACCGGCTTCCACGCGAAGCTCACGCGGGGACTGCGCAGGCGCGGACGATGCGCCGGCAAGCAGTCCCCACAGGACTCCCCACGCGGCGAACCGCGGGGTCATCGCAAGGCCTTAAGGCCTCGGCGTCGAACGAGGATTCAGCGTCGACACGGCAGAAGGCGGGGGAAGGAGGGACATGATGCCGCGCCCTCGCAGGTCGAGCGCCATCGCCGGAGCAAGTCCGGCTTCGACGTCTTCCTGTACGGCGCTGCTGAGTGCCGTAAGTTGCGTCCCCGTCGCCTTCCGCGCCATCAGGTCGAGCACCATCTTGGAAGCCTGCCCCGGATCCACGTTCCGGGCCACCAGCTGCGTCAGCACCCCGATCTCCATCGCGATCGACCGCCCCGGGGCCATCTTGCGGAGCGCCCGGAGGGTGGATTCGGGGACCTTCTGCTGCAGCGCGTCGGCGCCCGCGCTCAGCTCATCGTCGGTCGGATTCGGCGCCAGCGCCTTCTCGGCGCGGTGCCAGTTCTCCTCGAGGCGCGCCATCGCGGCCTTGATGGACTTGGTGCTGGCCCGCTTGGCCACCCCTTCCAGCGCCTTCGCCATCAACGGCTCCACCGGGACGCCGCGCGACTGCGCGCCGCCGATCTGCTGGCGGACCACCTCGCGGGTGGCGTCGTCACGGATCTGCGTGAGCCGCGCATCCTGCTGGGCGCCGGCACTGTGGGCGACCGCGACGACGAGAGCGGTAGCCAGTCCGAGTGAGCGAACGAACGTCATGGAGGGGTCACCATCAGCACGGAGGCATCGCCACCGTAGTCGAGGTCCTTGGCACGCGGCGCGCGCGGGTCGGCCACCAACGTGGTGCCGTCGACCAGGAAGGCATAGACGTGACGCCCGGGCTTGGCGAGCACCGTCGCCGTCCAAGGGCCGTCCTTGCCGTAGCGCACCATCGGGGTCTTGCTGTCGTCCCAGCCGTTGAAGTCGCCGACGATCACGACCGACTTGGCGTTCCGGGCCTCGAAGACGAGCGGGACCGGCACCGCCCGCACTTCATTCGAATTGCTCGCGGGGACGATCGTCCCCGCCGCGACCGGGAATTCCCCGGTCGGCTGCCCTTCGAGCGTCGACCGCGCGCTCTCGTCGGAGCCGACCTTGCCGAAGGCCCCGCGCGAGAAGAAGCCCAACACGAGCGCGGCCGCGGCCAGCGCGCCGGCGGAGGCCACCGACAACGAGGGCTGACGCACCCACTCGATGACGAGCGCGAGTCGACTCGGACGCTGCGCCTTGTGTGCGCGCACGGCCGCCATGACCCGCGACACCGCCTGCGCATCGCGCGGCGGCACCGTGGACAGCGCCTGCGCAGCCCGTTCGATCAGTTCGTCCCGTTCAAGTTCCATGTCGCTGCTCCACCTCGGCCAATCGTATGCGCAGCGTATCGCACGCGCGCTTCACTCGCATCCGCAATGCCGACAGTCCTGCGCCGGTGATCGCGGCAATGTCCTCGTAACTCAGGTCTTCCACGTGTCGCAGCAGGAATGCCTCCCGCTGCTCCGCCGGAAGGGTCTCCAGCACGATCCGTACTTCCTCGGCCCAGTCGGCGCCGAACTCCTCGTCCACCTCGATCGGTGCGGCCGCCGACGCGAGCGCCAGCGGGACCTCTCCGTACTCGATCAACGACCGATGGCGCTTGGCACGCGCCAACAGCGTCCGGCACCGATTCGCCAGGATGCGGAAGAGCCACGGATCGAACCGCGCATCTTCCCGGAAGCGGCTGAAGTTGTCGTGCACCCGCACGAACGCGTCCTGCACCGCCTCCTCCGCATCCTGCTCGTTCCCCATCATGTTGCGTGCGAACCTGAGACACCGCGGATAGTAGTACTCCACGATCTCGAGGAACGCCTGTTCGTCGCCGCGCCGGGCACGACTGGGGACACTTGGATCGATTTCCGTCACGGACTCGCGTTGGTCGGGGGGTAGTCCCGCAGCTTATCCCTGCGCTTCGCAAACCGCCACCGCTCACCGGCGTCCTGCCCGTTCCGGTTGCTACACACGTAATACTCGGCAAGTCGGCGTGGCGTCACCATATTGTACAGGTGTCCCCCGGCTGGGAGTTCCCTTCCTGCCAGGGTACCCCGTCACCCTGCCCATGACTCTCTCGTTCCCCGAAAGCTCCCCTCTGAGCGGCGCCCCTGCCCCGGCGTCGGCGTTCGCTGGCGGCGCAGCCGCGGGCCCTGCCGCAGCCCCGCGGCGGGCCGTCGAGTCGCGGGATCCGGCGACGGGGGAGGTCTGGCGCCGCTTCGAGCCTGCGACCTCCGACGAGGTCGCCTCGGCCGTGGCGCGCGCCCGGGCCGCGCAGCCGGCCTGGGCCGCTCGGGCCCTCACCGAGCGGATCCGGGTCCTGCGTCGCTTTCACGAGTGCCTGTACGACCGTCGTGCTGAGGTCGCCGAGGCCCTCACCCGCGAGAATGGGAAGCCGCTGGCCGAGGCGCTGGGCTCGGAGATCGCGATCGCCCTCGACTTCGCCTCGTACTACGCCACCGAGGCGCCGCGCTTCCTGCGCGCACCCTGGCGCATGGCCGGCCAGATCGCGATGAAGCGCAAGCGCATCCGGATCGACCACGAACCCCACGGGGTGATCGGGATCGTCTCCCCGTGGAACTACCCGTTCATGCTGTCGGCGGGGCTGATCATCCCGGCGCTCGTCACCGGGAACAGCGTGGTGCTCAAGCCGTCGGAGTTCACACCGACCTCCGGCGCGCTGCTCGGCGAACTGTTCGCGCAGGCGGGGGTTCCGTCCCATGTCTTCACCGCGCTCCAGGGCGACGGGGCGGTGGGAGCCGCGCTCGTGAACGCCGGGGTGGACAAGGTCTTCTTCACCGGGAGCGTCGCGACGGGGCGGAAGGTCGCGGTCGCCTGCGCGGAGCAGTTGATACCGTGCTCGCTCGAGCTCGGAGGCAGCGATCCGGCGATCGTGCTCGCCGATGCCGATCTGGCGTACGCCGCGAGCGGGATCGCCTGGGCCCGATTCAGCAACGCGGGGCAGACCTGCGTGGCGCCGAAGCGGGTGTACGTCGAGGCCGCCGCGTACGACGGATTCGTGGCCGCGCTGTCCACCACCGTGCGGGCGCTGCGCGTCGGCGCGGGCGCTTCGAGCGAGACCGAGGTCTCGGCGGTCATCCGCCCCGCGGCGCAGGCGACGCTCGAGGCGCAGCGCGCCGATGCCATCGCGCGTGGCGCGACGGTGGCGGCCGAGGCGCCGACCCCCGCCGGGACCGGCGGGAGCTTCGTGAGCCCGACCGTTCTCGTGAACGTCCCGAACGACGCCCGGGTGCTCCGCGAGGAGACCTTCGGACCGCTCCTCCCGGTCGTGCGCGTGAGCGATGCGGACGAAGCGGTGGCGTTGGCGAACGCGAGCGAGTTCGGACTCTCGGCCAGCGTCTGGACCCGCGACTCGGCGCGGGGCGCGGCGATCGCGCGGCGCCTGCAGGCCGGCACCGTCGCCGTGAACGATGCGATCATCGTGGCGGGGATGACCGACGTGCCGCACGGCGGCGTCAAGCAGAGCGGGCATGGCCGGGCGCACGCGCGCGCCGGGCTCGAGGAGTGCGTGCGCACCAAGACGACCGTCGTGGACCAGTTCAGCTCGTGGCGACAGGCGTGGTGGTTCGGCTACGGCAGTGGCACGCGCGACGGAGTGGATGCATTCGTGCGCTTCGCGCATGGGCGCGGGGTCGTGGAGCGACTGCGCGCGATCCCCGGATTCCTCCGGTTCCTCTTCGCGCCGCAACGCCCCCTTTAGGAGTGCGACACTGATGTTGCAGATCGTCGGGCTGGTCGACCTCACTCTCGCCGTGATCCGCCGCGGGTTCTTCGCCGTGGCGCTCGTGCTCGCCGCCGTGTGCGCCGTGGACTGGCTGGTGCGCACGCGACGGATCAGTCCGTTCAGCGCGATCGCCCGCTTCATGCGGACGAGCGTCGACCCGCTCTTCCGTCCGGTGGAGCAGCGGATCGTGCGGATGGGCGGCCTCCCGACGACGGCGCCGTGGTGGGCGCTCGTGTTCGTCGTGCTGGCCGGGGTCGTGGTGATCTCGCTGCTCGAGTTCATGCGCGACCAGCTCGCGTACGTCGCGGCGGCGGCGGCCGAGGGCCCTCGCGGCGTGTACCATGTGCTGGTGGCCTGGAGCTTCCTGGCCTTGCGCGCGGCGATCGTGGTCCGGGTGCTGAGCTCGTGGATCCGCATCCGCCCCAGCAGCTGGTTCCTGCGCTGGAGCTACCGACTGACCGAGCCCTTCCTCGCGCCGTTGCGCTCCATCGTGCCCTCGGTGGGGATGGTCGACCTGACGCCGATGATCGCCTGGTTCGCGCTCGGGTTGATCGAAGGGCTGTTGCACCGCGCGTTCTGATCGACCGATGGCGGTGATCTTCACGGCGCGTGCCGACGGGGCGGTCCGATTCGCGGTCCGGGTGCAGCCGCGGTCGTCTCGCGCCTGCGTGGACGGCGAGCATGGCGATGCCGTTCGGGTGCGGGTGCACGCGGCGCCCGTGGACGGCGGTGCGAACGCCGATGTGATCGAGGTGCTCGCCGACGCCCTCGATGTGCCCAAACGGGATGTGCGGATCGTGAGCGGCGAGACGGCGCGACAGAAGGTGGTCGAGGTCTCGGGGCTCTCGACGGCGCTGGTGAAGGCCCGATTGCTGCCGAGCTGACGCAGCGGCGGAGGGGCGGCTCGCCCCTCCGCCGCGCGTCGTGCGGGCCGATCTCAGTGGAGCTTGGGCTTCGCGTCGCGCGCGTTCCACCAGCGGATCACGGCCCAGCTCACAAGCAGGGCGATCCCGACGGTGACCGCCACTTCACGCAGCTCGGAGAGGTCCTCGATGCGGAAGAGTCCGTGGACGGCGAGCACGTTCCACGCCGTGAAAAGGACGCCGCGCACCCACGTTCCGATTCGTTGCATCGAGCGATCTCCTGTTGACGGGTCACATGAGGACGTACGAGAAGCTGCCGAACGCCGCGCCCATCAGGCATCCAGCGGCGCGGGGACGCCAGTCGCGAAGCGCCTTCGAGACCTTCCTATAGGCGCCGACGCAAGCCGCTACGTCGACCGCGATGACGGTCTTGGCGTCGCGGGCTCCGGGTGTCATGGCCTGGAACATCGACATCGCATACAGATCGTTCGTCAGGAACTGTCCGCCGAGGTTCGGCGTGGTCCAGAAGTCCGCCGAGCCACGGGCGACGGAGGCCGCAGCGAAGACCGCATCCGCGTCAGGACCCGTCAACGCACCGGCGGCCGCGGTCGCGGCATCGATCGCGGTGTACACCGCGTCGATTCCGGCCGCACTCTCGATGCCGACGATCATCTGGTCGACCGCTGCCCACGCGGTCTCGCTCACGTCGGACTGATCCCCTTCGTCCTGGCGCATGGAATGCGGCGCGATGCCGACGCCCGCGAAGGGCGCCGCGAAGACCGCGAGCGGCACCGAACGACGCGACTTGCAGTGACGCGCGTTCCGGAGATCGGGCGTCAGCGTGCGAAGCAACGCGCGCCCCTCGGAGGGCGTCACGCCGCCTCGAGCGACGCTCGGCGCGAACTCGCGCTCCACGAGACCGAGCGTCCACTCGCAGTCCGCACGCATCCGCCGCGCGAGCTTCGGATCAGCGGTACGCGCCCGCCGGTAGTCCGCGATCCCGGCGAGCATCACGCGATTGTGCTCCTCGCCGAGCCACTTCTGTCGATCGGGGATCGGATGGCGAGACCGGCGAGCGTCACTGCGAAGAGAGGCCGCGCCGCCGGTCGATACCGCGACGGGACCGGCTGCGATCGCAGTCGAGGTCGGCGGGGTCCGGTCACTGCAGGCGGTGACCATGAGGACCGTGATTGCCGCGACGCCAGCGATGCCGGCGGCGATTCTGAAGGTGTTCATAGGTGTCGAGCTCCATAGGCAAAGTTTGGTGCGCAGGCGTCACCGACGTGTCACCCGCACGAATTCGGGTGGGAGCGACGACGGGCCACGCAGCCGGACCTCATGGCTCGATCCACGGCGCCAGCACGACGGCGTTGAACGCCGCGTGAGCGAACATGGGAGCGAGCAGCGACCGACTCCGCAGCGCGACGACTCCCAACAGGAGCCCCGCCACCGCGCGTTGCACCGCGGCGACGAGGGACGGACCAGGCGAAAGGAGCGAGTCGTGAGCGGCCGCGAACGCGACACCGCTCAGCACCAGCGCGCACGCCGTCCGGAACTCGGCGCGCACTTTGCAGGCAGGAAGGAGACGGAACAGCGCCACCGCGAGGACGCCCCGATAGGCGAACTCCTCGCTCGCCGCCGGAAGGATGACCCCCGCGAGCGCAGGCAGGAGCGGCGGCGTGGCCAACGCCGACATCGACGCCGGGAGGAACAGCCCCACGCAGACCAACGAGAAGACCAGCGCGTCGCGGAACCACCGCTCGACCTCGTCCAGATCGAGCGCTCCCCACGTCGCGTGGCCGCTCGCCAGGACGGCGATGACCGCGGCGATCGTCAGGAGCAGGAGCGCGCCGCCGACCGCCGACGCGGTCGGGTCGATCGGCCGGATCGCCATCATCGACCGCAGCAGATGCGGCATGACCGCAAAACCGACGACCAGACTGCCGGCCGCCCAGCGCGCGCGGACCGGGCGTGGCACACGCACCGATGGGACGACGATCGGGATCGAGATCACGAGGGCTCCAGGGTTCCGGCGACTGCTCCGGCGGGGCGCACACTAGCGGCCCACTCGGCGACTGCGCGACGATGCCACCGCCAAGCGCGGCGAGCGCCATCGAAACGCCGCAGTCGGCATCCTTCTCTTGCGGGTGCCGCGTCCCCCTCCCCTCCCGCCCCCACCCCCGCCCTCGCCCTCGCCCTCGCTCGCCCCCGGCCCGGTTAGCCCCAACTTGACATATCCGTTCATCCGGATATACTGATAAAGACATCCGAAGACCGTGGCGATTTCGAGGCAAATTGCGGCCACGTTAAAAACTCCGCTAAAGCGCCGCTCCGGTGCGCCTCGCAGCCTGCCACCGTTGGCGATCAGTGGTCGGCCGATCCGCGCTTCGATCCCATCGCCGCTGGTACGCGACCGTGACCGTTCCATCCACGGCGGCCTATTCGGCCCCGCCCTTCAACATCTCCTTCGAATTCTTCCCGCCGAAGACCGCGGAGATGGAGGAGAACCTCTGGCGTGCGGTGAAGCGTCTCGAACCGCTCGCCCCGTCCTTCGTCTCGGTGACGTACGGGGCCGGCGGGAGCACACGGGAACGCACGCACAACACCGTGCATCGGATGCTGCAGGAGACCACCCTCATCCCCGCCGCGCACCTCACCTGCGTCGCCGCGACCCGCGGCGAGGTCGACGCCGTCGCCGACGACTATTGGACCAGCGGCGTCCGGCACATCGTCGCGCTGCGTGGCGATCCGCCGTCCGACGGTGAGCGCTACACGCCGCACCCCGGCGGCTATCCCTACGCCGCCGATCTGGTCGAGGGTCTCCGGGCCCGCCACGACTTCGAGATCAGCGTCGCCGTCAATCCCGAGGGGCATCCCCAGTCGCCGTCGCTCGACCACGAGATCGACAATCTCAAGCGCAAGATCGACGCCGGGGCGACCCGCGCCATCACGCAGTTCTTCTTCGACAACCGCGCCTATCTGCGCTTCCTCGACCGGGCACGGAAGTCGGGCGTGAACATCCCGATCGTCCCCGGGATCATGCCGGTCTCCAACTTCGTCCGCACCGCGCTGATGGCCGAGAAGGCCGGCGCGAGCGTCCCGCGCAGCATCGCGAAGCGGTTCGAGGGTCTCGAGGAGGACGTCGAGACCCGCCGACTGGTCGCCGTCGCGGTCGCCGCCGATCAGTGCCAGCAACTCGCCGAGGCCGGCGTGAGCGATTTCCACTTCTACACGCTCAACCGCGCCGACCTGACCTACGCGCTCTGCCACTATCTGGGGCTGCGCCCTCGCACCACGGCCACATCATGACCACCGTCACGCCCTTCACGCGCGCCGCACGCCTCGCGCAGCTCGACCGCATCGCCGACGAACGGATCCTCATCCTCGACGGCGCCATGGGGACCGAGATCCAGAAGTTCCGCCTCGTCGAGGCCGATTACCGCGGCACGCGGTTCGCCGACTGGCCGAAGGAGCTCAAGGGGAACAACGACCTCCTGAACCTCACCCGTCCCGACGTCATCCGCACCCTCGAGCAGCGCTATCTCGAGGCGGGCGCCGACATCATCGAGACGAACACCTTCAGCTGCACCCGCGTGGCCATGGCCGACTACGGCATGGAGGCACTGGCGGCGGAGCTGGCGGAGGAAGGGGCACGCATCGCGCGCTCCCTCTGCGACGAGTTCGAGGCCCGCGACGGGCGTCCGCGCTACGTGGCCGGCGTGCTCGGCCCCACGAACCGTTCGGCCGGCATCTCGCCCAAGGTCGAGGACGCCGGGTTCCGCAACATCACCTTCGACGAACTCGTCCGCGACTACGCCGAGAATGCGCGCGCCCTGATCAAGGGCGGTGCCGACCTGCTGCTGATCGAGACGATCTTCGACACGCTCAATGCCAAGGCGGCGGTGTTCGCCGTCGAGCAGGTCTTCCTCGAGGACGCCGTGCGCTTCCCGGTGATGATCAGCGGCACGATCACCGACCAGAGCGGACGCACGCTGACGGGGCAGACGACCGAAGCGTTCTTCAACTCGCTCGCCCACGCGCGCCCGTGGTCGATCGGGCTCAACTGCGCCCTGGGCGCACGCGACCTGCGCGGCTACATCCAGGAACTCGCGCGCGTGGCCCCGTGCCGCATCAGCGTGCACCCGAACGCCGGCCTGCCCAACGAGATGGGCGGCTACGACGAGACGCCGGCGTTCACGTCGAGCGTGCTGCGCGAGTTCGCCGACGCCGGTCTGGTGAACGTGGTCGGCGGCTGCTGCGGCACGACCCCCGAGCACATCCGGGCGATCGCCGACGCGATGGTCGGCGTGACGCCGCACGTCCCGGCGCCGCCGACGCCGACGCTGCGCCTCTCCGGACTCGAGCCCTTCACCCTCACCGAGACCACGAACTTCGTGAACGTCGGTGAGCGCACGAACGTCACCGGGTCGGCGAAGTTCAAGAAGCTGATCCTGAACGGCGAGTACGACGCCGCCCTCGAGGTCGCGCGCCAGCAGATCGAGGCCGGCGCGGTGATCATCGACATCAACTTCGATGAGGGGATGCTCGATGCGGAGGAAGCGATGCGCACCTTCCTCAACCTCGCCGCCGCCGAACCGGCGATCGCCCGCGTCCCCTTCATGCTCGACTCCTCCAAGTGGAAGGTGATCGAGACGGGACTCAAGTGCGTGCAGGGCAAGGCCATCGTGAACTCGATCTCGCTCAAGGAGGGCGAGGAGGAGTTCATCCGACAGGCCACGCTCGTGCGCCGCTACGGCGCCGCCGTCATCGTCATGGCGTTCGACGAGCAGGGGCAGGCCGACACCGTCGAGCGGAAGCTCTCGATCAGTGCGCGTGCGTATCGGATCCTGGTGGACCGCGTGGGCTTCCCCCCCGAGGACATCATCTTCGATCCGAACATCTTCGCGATCGCGACCGGGATCGAGGAACACAACAACTACGCCGTCGATTTCATCGAGGCCACGCGGCAGATCAAGGCGCAGCTCCCGTACGCCCGCGTGAGCGGCGGCGTTAGCAACGTCAGCTTCTCCTTCCGCGGCAACAACCCGGTGCGCGAGGCGATCCACGCCGTGTTCCTCTACCACGCCGTGAAGGCGGGGATGGACATGGGGATCGTGAACGCGGGCGCGTTGACGCTCTACTCCGACATCCCCCCGCAGCTGCTCGAGCGGGTGGAGGATGTGGTGCTCAACCGTCGCCCCGACGCCACTGAGCGCCTGCTTGAGGTGGCCGACAGTGTGAAGGGCGAGGCGAGCACCAAGGGGGCCGACCTGACGTGGCGCAACGGCACCGTGCACGAGCGTCTCGCCCACGCCCTGGTGCATGGCATCTCGGAGTTCGTCGTCGAGGACACCGAGGAGGCGCGCCACCTGGCCGAGCGCCCGATCGAGGTGATCGAAGGACCGCTCATGTCGGGGATGAACGTCGTCGGCGACCTCTTCGGCTCGGGGAAGATGTTCCTCCCGCAGGTCGTGAAGAGCGCGCGCGTCATGAAGCGCGCCGTCGCCCACCTGATCCCCTACATCGAGGCGGAGAAGCTCGCCAACGCCGACACCCGCGCCAAGGGGAAGGTCCTCATGGCGACGGTCTCCCGGGTCTATTGCTGCTGCTGGGTGCGGCG
>CAZAGK010000004.1:0-43558 GCA_964484775.1 uncultured Gemmatimonas sp.
GAGACCTTCCAGGTGCGCGGCCTCGAGCGCGGCGCGGGCTTCGCCGAGCTCGAGGCACGGCTTGACGGCAGCAAGGATCCGCGTCTCGCCGCGCAGACGGTGGCGAGCGGCTTCACCGTCGGCGGTCGGCTGGTGCGCTACGGGGCCGGCGAGCTGCTCTTCGCCGCCGAACCGTCGCAGTTGCGGCCGCGCGATTTCGCCGGCCTCACCGCGGCCGCCACCTCCGCCGAGGACAGCGCGGCCTTCCTGCATTACGTGCTCGACTCGATGCCCGTCCTGCAGCTCGCGATCTTCGACCGCAATCTGCGCTACGTCTACGTCTCGCCCGGCGCGATCGTGAACCCCGAGATCCGCACCTGGATCATCGGCCACGACGACATCGAGTACTGCGCCTATCGAGGCGTGGACGAGGCGATCGCGCTCAACCGCCAGGCGACGCTCCGCCACGTGCTGACCACCGGCGAACTCCTCACCTTCGAGGAAGTGATCAGCCAGCGCACGCCGCGCCCTCGCTACTTCCAGCGCAACATCTCCCCGATCCGCGACCGCGACGGACGCATCACCCATCTGCTGGGCTTCGGCTGGGATATCACCGAGCGCAAGGAAGCGGAGATCGCCTCCGAGGCGTACACGCGCGAGCTGAAGGCGGAGAAGGAGCGGGCCGAGGCATCGAACGCCGCCAAGAGCAGCTTCCTGGCCAACATGAGCCACGAGCTGCGGACGCCGCTCAATGTGATCCTCGGGCAGGCCGAGACGGTGATGGAGGAGCTCTACGGCCCTGTCACCCCACAGCAGTCCGAGTCGCTCGGCGAGATCGAGCGCCAGGGGCAGCATCTGCTGCAGCTGATCTCGGAGATCCTCGACTTCTCGCGGATCGAGAGCGGCAAGGTGGAGATCGCCCCGGAGCAGGTGCCGTTGCACGGCTTCCTGACGCAGGTGGTCGGCTCGTTCCAGACGACGGCGAGCGAGGACGGGGTGACGCTCACGCTCGAGATGCCGGCGACGATCGGCGCCGTGCGCGCCGACCCGTTCCGGCTGCGTCAGGTGCTGATGAACGTCCTCGGCAACGCGCTGAAGTTCACCGCGCGCGGTGGACGCGTGACGGTGCGTGCGGCCGTGGGGCCGGACGGACGCACGCCGACGGTGATCGACGTGGAGGACACCGGGATCGGGATCGCGACGGAGCGTCTGGAGCGGATCTTCGATCCGTTCACGCAGGCCGACGCGAGCACGACGCGGGCGTTCGGGGGAACGGGACTGGGGCTCACCATCTCGCGACGGCTCTGCTCGCTGATGGGGATGTCGATCAGCGTGACGAGCGAGGTCGGGCGCGGGACGACGTTCCGGGTCGAACTCCCCGCGGAGTGATCAGACCGGCCAGAGCCAGCCGAAGATGGCGGCGGTCGCAGCGGAATAGACCACGGCGTCGACCACGGTGAGCACGAAGCTCTTCCACGGGCGCCCGAACCAGACGCTCTCCTGGAAGGCGGAGGCCGAGTAGGCGAGCATCGCGATCGCGAAGACGACGCGTGCGGTGTGCGTGGAGGGGACGCCGAGCGGCATGCTGCGGAGCCCGGACGCTTGGGTGGTGAAGCCGTGCCAGGTGGCGTAGGCGACCACCGTGCTCACGCCGAGGAAGAAGACGAAGTTCAGGACGAGCCGTGCCGGGACGGACGGCACGCCATTGGGCGCCACGTCGATGTAGGCCACGGGCCCCTGTTCGAGCGAGGCCCGCATGTCGGCGCGTCCGAGATCCTGTCCGACCCAGTAGGGCAACATGTAACGGCCCGGCGGGAGCGGCGTCCCACGCATGGCCTGCTGCACATCGGCCTGCGTGGGGAGATGCCGCCACTCGGATCGGTGGAGGCGCAGCACCATCCACATCAGGGCCGAGAGCACGGAGACCGTGCACGCGGAGACCACGATGGGACGCCACAACTCCACGAAGAACAGCACGACGTTGAAGTCCTTGATCCGGGGAAGCGCGGAACGCGAAGGTATTTCCGCTCTGAAGAATCGCGGAAGTGCGCGGATGTCGCAATAGTTGACGGCGGAGGTTACTCTCGCCGGACTATCTGACCATTGACGCACCGGTCGGTCGGAACGTTCAGGGAATGGTCGACGGGTGAAGTTTCATGAGAAGTACATTACAGGACATGAAGTTAGGTCAATTTCGCAAACAAACGTTTCCAAATTGCCGATCTCCGCACAGCACGCCACGGTCCGAATAACAACCAGCTTCTCCCCTCGGGCACTACTCAGCACCGCGCCGCGTTGATAACGCGAGCTAAGTTGAGTATTTTTATCTGGATAGCAACTTCTGGAGTACCTGCCAATGAGCGCCTCGATCGACGCGCTGGTCAATAAGGAATATCAGTACGGCTTCGTCACCGATGTCGACGCGGATACCATCGCGCCCGGCCTGAGCGAAGACGTCGTCCGCCTCATCAGCGCCAAGAAGAACGAGCCCGAGTGGCTCCTCGACTGGCGCCTCAAGGCCTATCGCCGCTGGCTCACGATGACCGAGCCGCACTGGCCCAACGTCAAGTACCCGCCCATCGACTACCAGGCGAGCCGCTACTACTCGGCCCCCAAGTCGGTGAAGCCGCTGCAGTCGCTCGACGAGGTCGATCCCGAGCTCCTCAAGACCTACGACAAGCTCGGCATCTCCCTCACCGAGCAGAAGTTCCTGGCCGGCGTGGCGGTGGACGCGATCTTCGACTCGGTCTCCGTCGGCACCACCATGAAGGAGGAGCTCGCCAAGTACGGCGTCGTCTTCTGCTCCTTCACCGAGGCGGTGCACAACTATCCGGAGCTCATCCAGAAGTACCTGGGCTCGGTGGTCCCGTACTCCGACAACTTCTTCGCCGCCCTCAACTCGGCGGTCTTCAGCGACGGCTCCTTCTGCTACGTGCCGAAGGGGGTCCGCTGCCCGATCGAGCTGTCGACGTACTTCCGCATCAACGCCGCCGACACCGGGCAGTTCGAGCGCACCCTCATCGTCGCCGATGAAGGCGCCTACGTCAGCTACCTCGAGGGGTGCACCGCGCCCAAGCGCAGCACCAACCAGCTGCATGCGGCCGTGGTGGAGCTCGTCGCGCTCGACAACGCGAGCATCAAGTACTCGACGGTGCAGAACTGGTACGCCGGCGACAAGGAAGGGAAGGGCGGGATCTACAACTTCGTCACCAAGCGCGGCAAGGCGATGACGAACAGCAAGATCTCCTGGACCCAGGTCGAGACCGGGTCGGCGATCACCTGGAAGTACCCGAGCGTCATCCTGCAGGGCGACAACTCCACCGGTGAGTTCTACTCGGTGGCGGTCGTCAACAACAAGCAGCAGGCCGACACGGGCACCAAGATGATCCACATCGGCAAGAACACGAAGAGCACGATCATCTCCAAGGGGATCTCCGCCGGCGAGGGGCAGAACTCCTACCGCGGGCAGGTGAAGGTGATGCCCAAGGCCACCGGGGCGCGCAACTACACCCAGTGCGACTCGATGCTCGTGGGCAACAAGTGCGGGGCGCACACCTTCCCGTACATCGAGGTCGCCAACAACAGCGCGACCCTCGAGCACGAAGCGAGCACGAGCAAGATCGGCGAGGACCAGATCTTCTACTGCAAGGCGCGCGGGTTGAGCACCGAGCAGGCGATCTCGCTGATCGTCAGCGGCTTCTGCCGCGAGGTCTTCAAGGAACTCCCGATGGAGTTCGCCCTCGAGGCGCAGCAGCTGCTCGGCATCACGCTCGAGGGATCGGTCGGCTGACGCCGGCTCGGCACTCCTCGCGACACGTCAATCATCACGGTGCGGCCATGCCCGCGCCACGAGACCATAGGGAACATCGCAATGCTGATCATCAACGACCTCCACGCGAACGTGGGCGACAAGGAGATCCTCAAGGGGATCTCGCTCACCGTCAACGCGGGTGAAGTGCACGCCATCATGGGCCCCAACGGCTCGGGGAAGAGCACGCTGGCGCAGGTCATCGCCGGACACCCGGGCTACGAAGTCACGAGCGGCTCGGTGACCTTCGGTGGCGCCGACCTCCTCGCGCTCCAGGCTGAAGAGCGCGCGCAGCATGGCGTCTTCCTCGCCTTCCAGTATCCGGTGGAGATCCCGGGCGTCACCAACGCCTATTTCCTCCGCTCGGCCTACAACGAAGTCCGCAAGGCCAACGGCCTCGACGAAGTCGACCCGATCGAGTTCCTCGACCTCATGGAAGAGAAGCTCAAGCTCGTCGATATGGACCCGGCGATGCTGCAGCGTTCGGTGAACGCCGGCTTCTCGGGCGGCGAGAAGAAGCGCAACGAGATCCTGCAGATGGCGGTGCTGGCGCCGAAGCTCGCGATCCTGGACGAGACCGATTCCGGCTTGGACATCGACGCGCTGCGCATCGTCGCCGAGGGGGTCAACGCCCTCAAGCGCCCGGAGAACGCGACGATCGTCGTGACGCACTATCAGCGCCTGCTGAACTACATCGTGCCGGATTTCGTGCACGTGCTGGTACATGGCCGCATCGTGAAATCGGGCGGAAAAGAACTGGCGCTGGAGCTCGAAGCGAAGGGATACGACTGGGTGCTGGAGGCCGTGTAATGGCCACGTACGCGGATGCGTTCGGCACGATGGTGCCGAGCACGGGCGGATCGTGGCTGCCGGAGCTCAAGCGCGCGGCCTTCGATCGCTTCAGCACGCTCGGGTTCCCGACGACGCGCAACGAGGACTGGCACTACACGAGCGTCACGCCGATCGCCGAGAAGACCTTCCGCCCGCTGGGTGCTGGGAAGTCGCCTTCGGGGCTGAGCTCCACGGACATCGCGGCGCTCGCCATCGGCGAGTCGTCGTGGCATCGCCTGGTGTTCGTGAACGGCCGCTTCGAGCCGGGACTCTCGGCGTACGCCGGACTCCCCGCCGAGGTGTCGGTGCTCACGCTCGCCGAGGCGCTGAAGTCGGCGCCGGAGATCGTGGCCGAGCGACTGGGGAAGCTCGCCGCCTGGCATGACGCGCCCTTCACGGCGATGAACACCGCGTTCGTGCAGGATGGCGTGGTGATCCTCCTCCCGAAGGGCGTGGTGGTGGACGAGCCGATCCATATCGTGCACGTCGCCGACGGGAACGCCGAGGGCGGCGCGATCTTCCCGCGCCTGCTCGTGGTGGCCGAGGAGCTCTCGCAGGTCGCGATCGTGGAGTCGCATGTCGCCACGACGGGCTCGAGCTACTTCACGAACGCCGTGGCCGAGATCGAAGTCGGCGCCGGCGCCCGCGTGCACCACTACAAGGTGCAGCGCGAGAGCACGTCGGCCTTCCACGTCGGGACGGTCCAGGTCTCGCAGGCGCGCGACTCGGTGTTCCACTCGTTCTCCTTCGCGAGCGGCGCCGCGCTCTCGCGCACGAACATCTACACCCGCCTGGGCGGTGAGGGCGCGGAGACGCGCCTCAACGGCCTCTACATGGTGGACGGCACGCAGCACGCCGACCATCAGACCTTCGTCGAGCATCTGGCCCCGAACTGCGCGAGCCGTGAGCTCTACAAGGGGATCCTCGACGGCGCCTCGCATGGCGTCTTCAACGGCAAGGTGTACGTCGATCCGATCGCCCAGAAGACCGACGGCAAGCAGACGAACCACGCGCTGCTCCTGAGCGAGACGGCCAAGGTGGACACCAAGCCGCAGCTCGAGATCTTCGCCGACGATGTGAAGTGCACGCACGGCGCGACGGTGGGCAAGCTCGACCACATGTCGCTCTTCTATCTGAAGAGCCGCGGCGTGGGTGCCGAGAACGCGCGGTCGCTGCTGACCTATGCGTTCGCGGCCGAGGTGCTGGAGCTGATCGAGATCGACGCCCTGCGCGTCGGACTCGAGGAGCGGGTGTTCGAGCACTTCACGCACACGCGGCAGCGCTAAGCGATGTCCGCGGAGCTCGAAGAGCTCTACCAGAGCATCATCCTCGACCACAATCGGCGGCCGCAGAACTACCGCGTCATGGCCGATGCCACCGGGCACGCCGAGGGGATCAACCCCCTCTGCGGCGACCAGGTGACGGTGTTCGTGAAGCTCGACGGCGATCGCGTGGCCGATGTCAGCTTCCAGGGCCAGGGCTGCGCGATCAGCAAGGCGAGCGCCTCGCTGATGACGCAGGCGGTGAAGGGGAAGACGCTCGCCGAGACGCAGGCGATCTTCGACCGCTTCCACGCGATGGTCACCGGTCAGGGCGCCGAAGGGATCACCGGCGGCCTCAAGGCGCTCTCCGGCGTGAGCAGGTTCCCGCTCCGCGTGAAGTGCGCCTCGCTCGGGTGGCACGCCATGAAGGCGGCGCTCGTGGGTGAGACCAAACCCGTCACGACGGACGACGGCACCGGCAACGGCCAGGGCGCGTAACGTGCACGCGCCCGCGGAGTTCGAGCGCGTGGCGGACGGTTCGCTCGAGCCGGGTGAGCTGCGCGCGGTGACCCTCGGCGATGGTGCCCGCGTCTGCCTGGCGCACACCTCGGCCGGACTCTGCGCGGTGAGCGACAAGTGCACCCATGCCGGGTTCTCGCTGGCCGAAGGAGAGCTCGAGGGGACCACCCTGCTCTGCATCTGGCATGGCGCGCGCTTCGACGCCCGCACCGGTGCCGTGCTCGGCGGTCCGGCCGACGAAGCCCTCCAGAGCTATGACGTCATCGAACGCGACGGCGCCCTCTGGGTCCGACGCAAGGAAGAAACCCCGTGAGTGACCTGACGCAGCTCCGGAAAGCGTGCGATCGCCCCATCGTGGACATCGACGATTTCTCGATCCTCGACGAGCGCGACCACCTGCACTATCTGGACAGCGCCGCCACCACGCAGAAGCCCCGCGCGGTGCTGCAGGCCATGCAGAGCTACTACGAGCAGCACAACGCGAACCCGCACCGCGGAGCGTACGAGCTCTCGGCGCAGGCCACCGAGGCGTACGACCGGTCGCGCAAGCGCGTGGCGCGCTTCCTCGGCGTGGCCGACGCCGACACGCTGATCTTCACGCGTGGCACGACGGAAAGCCTCAATGTGCTGGCGTCCGCGTGGGGCCGCGCGAATGTGAAGGCCGGTGACCGGATCGTCGTGACGCGGATGGAGCATCACGCGAACTTCGTTCCCTGGCAGCAGTTGGCATTGGCGGTGGGCGCCGAGTTCGTGATCGCCGAACTCGCTCCCGGCGGCGTGCTCGATCTGACGCATCTCGCGCAGTGCTGCACGCCGAACACCAAGGTCGTGGCGTTCGGGCAGGTATCGAATGCACTCGGCACGATCAACCCGGTCGAGGAGATCGTGAGGATCGCACGGACGACCGGTGCACTGGTGGTATGTGACGGCGCACAGGGGGCTCCCCACTTCGACTCGGCGGTCGATGCGCTCGGCGTGGACGCGTACGCGTTCAGCGGGCACAAGATGCTCGGACCGATGGGGATCGGCGGGCTCGTGGTGCGCCGCGCGATCCTCGAGGCGATGCCCCCGTACCAGTTCGGGGGCGACATGATCGCGATGGTCGCCGACGACCGCAGCACGTGGAATGTGTTGCCGCACAAGTTCGAGGCGGGGACGCCGAACGTCGCCGGCGCGGTGGGACTCGCCGCAGCGGTACAGTATCTGGATGTGCTGGGGATGGAGCGCGTCCGTGCGCACGAGGCCGCGCTGCTGGCTTACGCCACGGCGCGCCTCGCCGAAGTACCCGGATTGTCGGTGCTTGGGCCCCCGCCGGCGCAGCGTTCCGGGGTGGTGTCGTTCGTGATGGACGAGGTGCATCCGCACGACATCGCGCAGGTGCTGGACGCGGCCAAGGTGTGCGTGCGGTCGGGGCACCACTGCGCACAGCCGCTGATGCGCGGACTCAAGGTGCCGGCCACCACGCGGGCGTCGTTCTACGTGTACAACGACGCCGAGGATGTGGACGCGCTGGTCGCCGGATTGCTCACGACGCGATCGCGGATGGGGCTCGCCTAGCGTCGAGCGCCCTGCACTCCCTAACTTGCGTGTCTGTGGCCCGCGTTCGGCGTGCCACGCTCTCACGAACGGAACGCGCAATGCCTCCCAGGGATTCCAACGGCAACGTCCTCGCGACCGGGGACACCGTGATGGTGATCAAGGACCTCAAAGTGAAGGGCTCGTCGGTCACGCTCAAGCGTGGCACGGTGATCAAGAACATCCGGGTCGGCGACTCCGACGACTCGATCGAATGCAATGCCGAGAAGGTGAAGGGCCTCGTGCTGAAGACCGAATTCCTCAAGAAGAGCTGATGGCTACCCTGACTCCGTGGCGTGCCCTCCCCGCCGAACGTCGTATCGCGATCATCATGGCCGCCGCCAAGCGGCACAAGGAAGTGCGTGCCGCCCTCGCCGCGCGCATGGCGCAGAAGGGGGGCGGATTCCGCGCCGTGACGCTGATGACCTGGTCGGTCGAGAAGCTGGCCAAGGAAGTCGTGCGTCTGAACGCGCTGCAGGCGCAGGACGAGCTCGACATGCTGCACCATCTGTACGTGGAGCTCGAGCCGGCGATCCAGATCACCTTCCTCGATGCGGCCGGTGTGAAGCACGAGAACGGCGTGATCGCCGAAGAAGCGACCCCGCCCTTCTGTGACGAGGCCGCGGTCAAGAATGCGGTCGAGACGGTCCGCTCGCAGCACGGCGATGCCGCTGAACACTATCTGCTGACGATCACGACGTACAACCATGCGTCGTGGCCGGGGATCCAAGCACTGGTCAGCGTGAACTAGACCCTTTTCCGAAGAGGCGACGATGCCGAGCACCACTGTTGCGATGGTCCGATCCCTGTGTGTCGCTGGCGCAATGCTGGCACTCCCCGAGTTGGTCGTCGCGCAGGGTGGCGCCGCCGCCGCCCGCACGCCGCGCGCCGACAGCACCCGCGAAGCATCCCGCCTCGACGTCGAAGGCCAGACCGCCAAGGCGCGCGCGATTTTCCAGGCGCAGATCGACAACGCGCCGGACCCCGCGGCCAAAGCCGCCTCGCAGCGTGCCATGGCCATGTCCTACGCCTTCGACGGCGACTGTGCGAACACCGTGAAGTACGAGGAGATGGTGATCGCGTATTGGGTGACGCGCGAGAGCGCCGAGCCGCAGAACGCCTTCTATCAGCAGGGGGAGATGGCCAACGAGGCCGCGCGCGTGTGCATCGACGCGGGGAATCTCGACGTGGCCGAGAAGTACTACCGGAAGGGGACGGAGCTCGGTCTCAAGGAACCCGCGCCCAAGACGCACCCCAAGTCGCTCTGGGACTACCGCCTCGCGCACGCCCTCGGGCGACTCGCCGCACGCCGCGGCAACAAGGCGGAAGCGGCCAAGCAGATCGCCGCCGCCAAGCAGATCCTCGCCAGCGACTCGACGATGGCGGTCGCGCAGGCGCGCTTCCTCCCGTACCTCGAAGGGTACGTGGCGCTCTACACCGGCGATCTCGCCGGCGCGGAGACGAATCTGACCAAGGCGCTCGCCCTGCAGGGGAATGGCACCGATCCGTTCATGACCTCGCTCCTCGCCATGACCTACGAGAAGCAGGGGAAGGCCGCCGAGGCCAAGGCGCTCTGGCAGAAGGCCTACGACCTCGCCACGGCGCACAATCCGCCGGCGGCGTACGCGCGACCGCTCGCCCGGACGAAGATCGGCAAATGAGATGAAGTTCAAGACCATCATCGAACCCTTCCGCATCAAGACGGTCGAGCCGATCCGGCAGACCACTGAAGCGGAACGCGCGGCGGCGATCGCGAAGGCGCACTACAACGTCTTCCAGCTCCGCGCCGAGGATGTCCTGATCGACCTCCTCACCGATTCGGGGACGGGGGCGATGTCGGTCTTCCAGTGGGCGGGGATGATGAAGGGGGACGAGTCGTACGCGGGGGCGCGCTCCTTCTACGCCTTCGAGAAGACGGTGCACGACATCACGGGGTTCACGCACGTGATCCCCACGCACCAGGGGCGCGCCGCCGAACACATCCTCTGCAGCGCGATGTGCGCGCCGGGGAACATCGTCCCCAACAACACGCACTTCGACACGACGCGCGCCAACATCGAGCATCGCGGCGCCACGGCGCTCAACGTACCGATCGCCGAGGGGCATCAAGCCGAGACCATCCATCCCTTCAAGGGGAACATGGATCTCGAGAAGCTCGAGACGGTGCTCAAGGAGAACGCGGGGAACGTCCCGATGGTGATGATCACCGTCACCAACAACTCCGAGGGCGGGCAGCCGGTGTCGATGGCGAACATCCGCGGCACCTCGGCCCTGTGCAGGAAGTACGGCGTGCCCTTCTTCATCGACGCGTGCCGCTTCGCCGAGAACGCCTGGTTCATCAAGACGCGCGAACCCGGCTACGCCGACAAGTCGCCGCTGGAGATCGCGCAGGAGATGTTCCGCCTGGCCGATGGCGCGACGATGAGCGCCAAGAAGGACGGGATGGTGAACATCGGCGGCTTCCTGGCGCTGAACGACGACGCGACCGCGCTGAAGTGCCGGAACTCGCTGATCCTCACCGAGGGGTTCCCGACCTACGGCGGGCTCGCGGGCTACGATCTGGAAGCGATCGCCGTCGGGTTGTACGAGGCGCTCGATCCGGCGTACCTGAATTACCGCATCCGCTCGGTGGAGTATGTGGCCGAGAAGATGATCGCCGCCGGGATCCCGATCGTGCGCCCCGCGGGTGGGCATGCGCTGTATCTGGATGCCAAGCGGTGGCTCGCGCATATCCCGCAGCACGAGTTCCCGGGGTGGGCGCTCTCCCTCGTCCTGTACATGGAGGGCGGGATCCGCGCGGCGGAGATCGGCTCGGTGATGTTCGGACGTCAGCCGGACGGCACCGAGAAGCCCTCGGACATGGAGCTCGTACGGCTCGCCTTCCCGCGTCGCGTGTACACGCAGAGCCACATGGACTACGTGGCCGAGGTGTTGCTGCATGTGAACACGATCGCCTCGCGGGTCCGCGGGGTGCGGATCACCGAGCAGCCGGCGGCGCTGCGGCATTTCACGGCCAAGTTCGCGCCGGTCGCCGGGGGGATGCTGGTCGATTGAGCCCTGTTCGGTACCTGGGGCTTGCGTTCCGCCGATATGTTCTACAATGTAGTACTTATGACGAGCAGCGGATTGGGCGAGTTCGAGCTGATGGTGTTGGTGTCGGTCGCGCGGCTCGGCGACCGGGCCTACGGCGCGTCGGTGCGGGAGGATGTCTCCGAGCGGAGCGGGCGCGCCTACTCGGTGGGTGCCGTGTACACCACGCTGCAGCGCCTGGAGGACAAGCGACTGCTCACCTCGTGGACCTCCGCGCCGGAGCCGGTGCGTGGGGGGCGATCGAAGCGCTGTTTCGCGCTCACCCCCGCCGGCGACCGCGCGATGGCCTTCGCGCGCGAGGCGAGCGAGCGGATGTGGCGCGGCGCTCCGCGATGGACGGCCTCGTGATCCCCGCGCTGATCGAGCGGGCGATGCAGCTGCTCGTCGCCGACGACTCCACCCGCGAGGCGATGCTCGGCGATTGGGAGGAGGCGTTCGCCCACGAGCAGCGCCGACGCGGAGCGCGTGCGGCGCGCGCGCTGATCTGGCGCGATTTCGCCGGATCGCTCCCGCACCTGGTGCGGGGCTCGCTCCCTCGCCTGATGATCTGTCACGTCCTGTTGTTCGGCGCCTCGCTGCTGCTGTGGGCGGTGGTGTTCGCCATCACTCGACTCTGGTCCGGAGGATTCCGATGATCGACAGCGTATCGCGTATCACCATCGCGCGGCCGGCAGGGAACGTCTGGTCGGTGATCGACGACTTCGATGGCGTGGCGGCCTGGCTGGAGTACACGCCCGCGCTGACCCTCACCTCGAGTGCACCCAAGGGCGTCGGGTCCACGCTGCGCTATGTGTTCACGCAGGGGGGACGGGTGAGCGCGATGGAGGGCACGGTGACCGCGTACGTCCCCGGGGAGCTCCTCACCATGCGATTCCAGGACACGATGGCCGACGTCGAGGTCGCCTTCGCGGTGAAGTCGGCCGGCGGCGGCTGCGAGGTGGAGCACCGGATCTCGATCGCGCCCAGGAAGTTCCTGATGCGGCTGTTCACCCCGCTGATCCGGATGGGGAACGGCGGGCAGGTGCGGCGGAATCTCGAGCGCCTGCGGAGAGTCTGCGAGCATTGAGCCGGGGCGTGGCACGGAACGGCGGGGCAATTCGTTAGTTTGGGATGACCGCTGCGGACCCTCCCTTCGGGAGGCTCCGGACGGGATGCCCGACTCCGCACTGCCCCATCCCCATCGCATGGACTCGCTGCTCAATCTCTGGGCCTGGATCTCCGCGATCTCGCTCGTGATCATCGGTACGCCGATCATGGCCGTGATCTTCTGCCTGACGGCCCCGTTCGACAAGGGACGCTATGCGGCGGGGCGCTTCCTGCGCATCGTCGGGATCACGGCGGTGAAGCTGAACCCGCTCTGGGACTTCAAGACGGTGGGGCCCTTCATCACCGACCCGCGCCGCCCGTACGTGGTGGTGTCGAACCATGAGTCGTACGCCGACATCTTCCTGATCTCGCACCTGCCGTGGGAGATGAAGTGGATGTCGAAGGAGACGATGTTCAACATCCCCTGCTTCGGGTGGATGATGCGGATGGCGGGGGATATCCGGCTGGTGCGCGAGGACAAGCGCAGCGCGGTGAACGCGCTCGCGGCCGCACGCGACCGTCTGTCCAAGAAGGTGAGCGTGATGATCTTCCCCGAGGGGACGCGCTCGCGCGACGGCGAACTGCTCCCGTTCAAGAACGGAGCCTTCAAGCTCGCCATCGAGACCGGCTCGCCGATCCTCCCGCTCGTGGTGGCGGGATCGCGCTCATGCATGGCGAAGGGGACCTTCAAGTTCCAGCGCGCCCGCGCGTGGGTGAAGGTGCTGGAGCCGATCCCGACGACCGGGCTGACGAGTGCGGACCTGATGGAGCTCAAGGAGCGCACGCGGACCGTCATCGCGGAGGCGCGGGTGGCGCTCGTGAAGGAGATGGCGGCCACGGCGTGACCTCGCGCTGAGCGCAACGACGAGGGGGCACGCCGCGTGGCGTGCCCCCTCGTGCATCCGCGTCGCGACTGCTCAGAGCGCGGGGTGCTTCTTCACGACATCGGTGTGCGTCTGGAACTGGTGGGCGACACTGAGGATCTTGTCGTCGTTGAACAGGGCGCCGATGATCGTCGCGCAGATCGGCTGCGCGTTGAGCGCCGGAGCCGGCGGCGCGGCCGGTGCCGCGGGCGCTCCTGCAGCCCCCGCTCCGCCACGTCCACCGCCCTGCCCCTGCTGCGCGGGGACGTCGAACTTGTACGGCACCACCACGCACGGGTGCCCCGTCTGCGCATTGATCCCGACGTCCGTCGCCGGCCCGGCGATGAACATGTCGAGATCCTTCATGAACTCCCCCCACTTTGTCGTGAGGATCAACCGGCGACGCTGGTTGTTGATGAAGTCCATCGACTTGATCGAGCGCCCGGAGACGAAACGCGGATTCCAGTCGGCCGGGGCCATCGGATTGTCGGGATTCGCCGCCATCCCGAAGGGCGCGACGCCACCACGCCCGCCGGCGGCCGGAGGGGTCGGCGCAGGGAGATTGTTGAGATCGAGCCCGATCTCCTTGGCCTTCCGCTGCACATACTCGTCGAACGCGGCCGCATATTCGGAGTTGAGGCCACCCAGCGGCGCCGCGCCGCCCACGGAGGGTCGTGCGCCGATGTCGGTGGTCTTCGCGCCGAGTTCGCGGAGCTTGTCCACGAACTCCTTGGGTGCGCCGTTCGGATCCACGCCGATCCGCAGCCCGGCGAGCTTGATGTTGCGGTCGAAGTGGAAGGGGGTCGTGAGCGTGCTCGGGTCCTTCTCGTCCGCGCCGTGGATGGCGTTGAACACCATCGCCGCGTCCTCGACGGTGCGGGTGATGGGCCCGACGCGGTCCTGCGACCAGGCGAGCACCATCCCGCCGGAGCGGCTCACGCGACCGAAGGTCGGACGCAACGCGCTCAGGCCGCAGCGGATCGTGGGGCTCACGATCGAGCCGCTCGTCTCGGTCCCGATGCCGAAGGCCACGCAGCCGGCGGCGGTCGCTGAGGCCGGACCGGCGGACGAGCCACTCGACCCCTGCGTGAGGTTCCACGGGTTGTTCGTGCGGCCGCGGAACCACTGATCGTTCTGGGCGAAGAGTCCGGTCGAGAGCTTGGCGATGAGCACCGCGCCCGCCTCGCGCAGGCGCACGACCACCTCGGCGTCCTCGTCGATGATGCGGGTGGCGAAGTCGGCGGCACCCCACGTGGTGGGATAGCCCTTGGTCGCGAAGAGGTCCTTCACGCCGTAGGGGAGTCCGTGCAGCGGGCCGCGATACTTCCCCGCCTTGATCTCGGCGTCCGCCTGCGTGGCCTGCGCGCGGGCGAGATCCTCGGTGATGGTCACCGCACAGAGGAGGGTCGGGTTGAGGCGCTTGAGCCGCTCGAGATAGATCTCGGTGAGCTTCACCGAGGTGATCTTCTTCTCCTTGATGAGCGAGGAGAGCTTGTGGGCGGGGAGGAAGGCGATCTCCTCGGGATTGGTGGGCACGGGGCCGGTCCACTTCTCGACGGTCCACGTGGCGCGATCGAACGCGGCGCGACCGCGTTCGCGCGCGAGCTTCTCCATCAGCGCGCCGGTGCCACCGGGATAGGCCTGGAACTGGAGCGCAGGCGCCTCGCCATTCCCGAGCGGGACGGGCGGGGTGGCCTGCTGCGCCTGCTGGGCACCGCCCCGGCCGCCAGCGGGCGCGGTGGCGGCGCCGGGCGTGCCCTGTGCGCGCAGCTTGTCGGCGCCGAAGGTGCTCGCCGCCGCGGCGACGAGGGAGTAGAACATGAACTGGCGGCGGTCCAGTCCGGTCGCCGCTTCATCGTGATCGGCGCGGGCGAGATCGAGATGGGCCTGTTCGAGCAGTTCGTCGGGTGAGTACACGGGATCCTCTGGGGACGTGCGCCGGGATGGTGGATGTGTTCACTATCGCCCCAGAGTATCGCGATTCGTGCGCTCCTCGGCCAGTGGCGCCCCGCGTGGGCGCGCGCCGCGCCCCTCACTCCTTCTTGGGCGGATCGAAGTAGTTCCAGGGGGTGAGGACGGTCAGGAAGAGGCGCCACATCGAGGCGCTCCAACCTTCGAGCGCGTCGAAGCCCAGCAGGAGGAAGAGTCGCTCGAGCACGGCGGAGAGCGCCCAGCACCCGAAGGTGGTGACGACCGCCACCGGCCAGAGCGGGATGGCGAGGATGAAGGCCACCGCCACGAGTGGGGCGGCGAGCATGCAGGGTCCGACGAGCGCGAGGGCCACGGCGATCCGGTGAGCGGTGAATACCGGTGATTTGTATTGACATACATATATTGGCGAGTCGAGGGCGGACACGCCAGTCGGGGACGGGCGCGCCCGTGCCGGCCCGCATCTGGCCCGCATCTGGCCCGCCCCCCGACCCGACGGCATATTCCGCTCGACGGACCACCCTTCCCCGCCGAGCCTGAAGATGAGCGATTCCCTCTCCCGCCGCGACGCCCTGAAGGCGCTCGGCGCCGTTGCCGCCGCCGGACTGGTCGCGGCCGACGCGACCACCGCCGACGCCGCGCCCGCACCCGAGGCCACGCCGATCCTGGTGGCCCCGACGCGGACGACGGGCGACATCGTCGAGCTGTTCAACACGAGCGAGGTGTACACGCCGGCGCGGGGTCGCTCCTTCATGCGGTTCAGCTTCGACTTCCCCGAGCCCTCGGTGGTGTTCGGGCCGCATCGCTTCGGCTTCGTGATCTTCACCCACGAGAACACTTACTCGCTCGACCGCTCGCGCATGCGCGCCGAGGGGAACGATGACGGACTGAAGCTCACCTGCGATTCGTTCGTCTGGGCCGGTGGCCAGGAGAAGGTGAAGGGATCGTTCACCGCGACCTTCCGACGTACGGGCACGACGATCGAGTGGGACACGGTGGTCGAGATGCCGCATCCCGTGAAGACCGTGACCACGGTGATCCGCGACGTGCCCAAGGGGCAGATCTCCTTCGGGGGCGGTGGGTTCACGAATCCGAACGACGGCGACCTGCTGGGTGGCTACACCTTCGGCGCCGGCGACCTGCACGGGGCGTTCAGCCCGGCGGGGATGACGACGCCGATCGCGGTGCTGCAGGCGTCGGACACGGACTTCATGTGGTTCTCGACGCTCGACGAGCGCGTGCGCCCCAAGCGCTACTACTTCCAGCAGGGGGAGAAGGGGTTCCGCGTCGAGGCCATCTATGAGCACGATGCCTGGCGGAACGACAAACGCGTGAGCGTTCCGACCTGGCGTATCGGTCACGCCACGACCTTCGAAGGGGCGATGGCGCCGCACATGGCGCACATCGAGAAGGCGTACTCGCTCCCGAGCTGGGAGTCGCGCCCTGATGCACCGGCGTGGATGCACAATATCGCCCTCGTGACGACCTTCCACGGCCAGCACTACACGGGCTACATCTTCAACGATTACGCCAAACAACTCGAGATCCTGCGGTGGATGGCGACGCAGATCCCCGCGGAGCGGGTGCTCGTCTTCCTCGCGTCGTGGGACGGGCGCTACTACTGGGACTACCCGAACTACACGGTGCCCGAGCGGATGGGAGGCGAGGCCGGCTTCCGCCGCCTGATCCAGGAAGGGCAGAAGATGGGGTTCAAGATGATGCCGATGTTCGGCGCGAACTCCGCCAACCGCAACAATGCGAACTGGGACTCCATCAAGGCCGGCTCGACCTACAAGATCGATGGCGACCTGTACAACCTGAACTGGGTGGACTGGAACAACGATCGCCATCAGGACGGCTGGCTCACCTACATGAACCTCGGCCACGATGCCTGGCGCAACCACATCACCGGGCGGATCGCGGAGACGATCGAGCGCTTCGGGGTGGATGCCTACTTCCTGGACATCGTCGGCGGGCATGTGAACTCCACCACCGGCGACATGCACGAGGGGACGAAGCGCATGGTCACCGACCTGCGCACCAAGTTCCCGAAGGTCGCCTGCGTGGGCGAGATGCCCTATGACGCCCTCTACGGCTTCATCCCGATGTATCACGCCGGTGGCGGCGCGCGGTGGCAGAAGTACGCCAAGTTCTTCTCGCATCTGAGCGCGCCGGCGGCGGGGCGCGGGAGCAGCGGGGTGCACGAGGCGGGCTTCCAGCGCTTCAATACCGAGACGCTCGGACTGTCGCCGACGGCGATCCCCACCTTGCAGGTGGTGGACGACACCTTCACCAAGCATCGCGACACGATGGCGCAGGTGATCGCCCGCGCCAAGCAGCGTGCGGGGCTCGGCTGATGGCGCGCACGATCGAGGCGCTCCGCCAAGAGGTGCTCGCGGCGAACATCGAGATCTTCACGCGCGGACTGGCGCACTTCACCTTCGGGAACGTGAGCGGCTTCGACCGCGAGCGCGGCGTGGTGGTGATCAAGCCGAGTGGGGTGCCGTACGCGAAGCTGACGGCCAAGATGCTCGTGGCGTGCGATCTGGATGGGAGGGTCGCGCGCGGGTCGCTGCGGCCGTCGTCGGATCTGCCGACGCATCTGGTGTTGTATCGCGCCTTCGCCGGGGTGAACGCCATCGTGCACACGCACTCGCCGCACGCCACGGCGTGGGCGCAGGCGGGGAAGGAGATCCCCTGCTTCGGCACGACGCATGCCGACCATTTCTATGGGTCGGTGCCGGTGACGGAGGCCATGACGGCACGCGAGATCGGCGGCGAGTATGAGGCGAACACCGGGGATGTGATCGTGCGTCGCTTCAAGGGGATCGATCCGTTGCAGGTCCCGGCGGTGCTGGTGCGGTCGCACGCATCGTTCGTGTGGGGGACGACGGTCGCGAAGGCGGTGGAGTACGCGGACGTGCTCGAGACGGTCGCGCGGATCGCGACGGAGACGCTCGCGATCAATCCCAAGGCCAAGCCGATCCCGCAGCCGTTGTTGAACCGGCACTTCCTGCGTAAGCACGGGGCGAGCGCGTACTACGGACAGCCGGGAGCGAAGTGATGCGAGGTGTGCGGGCTGCGGGTGCGCTGGCGGCGCTGGTCGGTGCGGCGTTCGTTGCGGCATCCTGTGCGACGCAGGGTGTCGCCTCCGGGGGTACGACGGCGGCCGCCGCGCCGGTCGAGGAGCCGAAGGCCTTCCTCTTCTCCTATTTCACGCGCAACGGTGAGGATGGTGTCCACCTGGCGTGGAGCAAGGACGGGATCGCCTGGTCGCCGTTGAACAACGGGCGCTCGGTGCTCACTCCGGCCGTCACTGGTGCCGGACGTGGCTGGCAGGAATGGGACAACTCGGCGGCGCTGATGCGTGACCCGAGCATCCTGCAGGGTCCGGACGGGATGTTCCACCTGGTGTGGACCATTTCCTGGAACGACCATGCGATCGGCGTAGCGCACTCCAAGGACCTGATCCACTGGTCGGAGCAGACCAAGGTCCCGGTGATGGAGCACGAGCCCACCGCGCTGAACACGTGGGCGCCGGATCTCTTCTATGACGATGCCACGAAGGAGTTCGTGATCGTCTGGTCGTCGTCGATCCCCGGGCGCTTCCCCGCCACCGACTCACTCGCACAGAAGACGTCGCGCGGGCGTGCGGATCATCGGCTCTACTTCACGACGACGAAGGACTTCAAGACGTACACCAAGGCGAAGCTGCTGTACGATGGCGGCTTCTGCGCGATCGACGGGACGATCCGGCGTGAGGGGGACACGTACTATCTCGTGATGAAGGACGAGACCTTCTATCCCGAGCGGCGCAACCTCCGCGTGGCGTCATCCAAGCATGCGACGGGCCCGTACGGGCCTGCGGGGCCGGCGATCACCGGTGTGCACACCGAGGGCCCGTCGCTGCTCAAGTCGGCCGGATGGTGGTACCTGTACTACGACGAGTACACGAAGGGGAAATACGGCGCGCTCCGCACGCATGACTTCGTGACCTGGCAGCCCTTCAGCGACTCGCTCAAGGCGGCGCGGGGGATGCGGCACGGGTCGGCGTTCCTGGCGCCGCAGTCGGTGTTGAACGGACTGCTCGCGCTCGACACGACGCTCAAGAAGCCCTAGTCGGCGGAGCGGACCTCGGCCGCGATCCGCCGCAGCTCCGGAAGCACTGCCCCCATCGCCATCGGCGCTGAGTCCGGCGTCCCCAAGCTGTAATACAGCGCCCGATAGATTGTATACAGTTCTGCATACACTTTCTGCGCCTCGGGCTGCGGCTCCACCACCCGGTTCGGCGGGCAGAGCGCCCGCTGTGCCGTCTCGAGGTCGGGGAAGACTCCCGCCGCCATGAAGGCGAAGAGCGCCGAGCCCAGGCTGGTGATCGGCCGCTCCGGGACGAGCACCGGCACGCCGAGCACATTCGCATAGACCTGGTTCAGCACCTCGTTCTTCTGCGGGATCCCGCCACCGTGGATCACGCGGCGGATAGGGACTCCGTGCTCCTGCATCCGCTCGAAGATCACGCGGGTGTGGAACGCCGTGCCTTCGATGGCCGAGAAGAGATCGTCCTCGGCGGTGTGGTTCAAGTTCCAGCCGAGGGTGACGCCGCCGAGGTTCGGGTTCACGAGGACGGTGCGGTCGCCGTTGTCCCAGGTGAGGCGGAGAAGTCCGGTCTCACCAGCACGATGGTTCGCGATTCCGGCCGTGAGCTCGGCGGCGGTGCGCCCACTGCGCTTGGTGATCGCTTCGAAGAGGTAGCCGCAGGCGGAGAGCCCTGCTTCCACGCCGATGTAGCCGGGATGGATCGAACCCGGCACCACGCCGCATACGCCCGGGACACGGCCCGCCTCGCGCGCGATGGCCATGATGCAGGTGGCGGTGCCGAGGACGTTCACGACGTCCCCTTCGGTGATGCCGGCCCCCATCGCGTCCCAGTGCGCATCGAAAGCGCCCACCGGGATCGGGATCCCGGCGCGGAGTCCGAGCGCGGCTGCCCAGGCATCGGACAGATGCCCCGCGATGTGATCGGACGTTTGGTACGGGCCGTCGAGCTTGTCGCGCACACCCGTGAGCAGCGGATCGACCGCGACGAGGAACTCCTCGCTCGGCAGCCCGCCCAACGCAGCGCTCCAGAGCCATTTGTGTCCCATCGCGCAGATGGAGCGTGGGACCTCGCGCGGCGTGCGGTAGCCGCAGAGGACGCCGGCCACGTAGTCGCAGTGTTCGAACGCCGAGGCGAATCGCGCGCGCTTGTCCGGGTTGTGGCGCAGCCAGTGCAGCAGCTTGGCGAACCCCCACTCCGAGGAGTAGACGCCCCCGCAGAGGTGGATCGCCTCGAGTCCGAGCTCGTGCGCCTTGGCGGTGATCAGCGCCGCTTCGTCCTTGGCGCGATGATCGCACCAGAGGTAGTAGTCGTCGAGCGGCTGCAGCTCGGCGTCCACAGGGATCACGGTGGAACCGGTGGTGTCGAGGGCGAGCGCCAGGATGTCGGAGCCGCTGACCTTGGCGTCGGTGATCGCGGTGGCCATCGCCGCGGTGAGCGCCCGCATGTGGTCGGCGTGCGACTGCGTGGCGAAGTCGGGGTCGCGCCGGTCGCGGATGACCGGATACTCCGAGACCCCATGCCCGATCACGCCGCGCACGCTGTCGACGATCGACACGCGCACGCTCTGCGTGCCGAAATCCACTCCGGCGACGATCGGCATGTTACGCGTGGAGATGCACGTCCCACCCCATGTAGCGGGTGGTGGCTTCGTGCACCGCTGCGGCCACGTGCGAGAATGTTCCCGCCACGTGATGTTCGAAGCCGTTGGTGCAGATGTGCCGCAGCAGTTCCTGCAGGCGCGGGATCTTCACCACGCCGGCGCCGCCGAAGGTGGTGAGTTTGTCGCGTGTGAACTCCCCCTCTCCCACGTAGCCGCGGATCTGCCCGCGACGGTCGTCGGTGGAGAAGCGGGCGTAGGTCATCGGCCCGGCCTTCACCTTGCCGACGATCGTGCCGTAGGTGTTCTCGCGCCCCACCGTGCCGGCGATGATCTCCTGATAGTCCATCCGCGGTGCTTCGAAGAAGGCCTTGGGGAGATTGCTGCAGTGGAAACAGACCGCCTTGTCGGGATCGGTCCCGTAGTTGTTGTTCCAGTCGAGCAGGGCGCTCGGGGTCTGCGAAGCGAGGGTCAGCGCGTGCATGCTGATCGTGCCGACGACGTCCACTTCGCAGGCGCTGGGGTGGTTGGCGTCGCTCATCATCGACATCAGGGTGCAGGGGACGACGCCGAAGAACTCCTCGAGCGAGGTCCAGCACTGCACGGCGGTGATGGTGACATCGGCCTCGACCATCCACTGATCGGTGACGACGCCGAGCTTGGCCATCTTCATGAGGGCCGCATCGGGGACGCCGCCCGTGTCCACGTAGGCGTGCATCTCGGCGAGCTTCGCCTTCACATCCTTGTCGGAGTCCTTCAGGCGGCCGATGCGGCCGAGGATCTCGGAGAGGTCGATCGGCTCGACGGCGATACCCGAGGCCTCGAGCAGTTTCTCGGAGTAGCGGACCGTCTTGAAGGCCGCCGGGCGCGCACCGATGGCGCCGATGCGGGCATTGCGCAGTCCGCGCACCACGCGGCAGGTGGCGGCGAAGCGACGCAGATCCTCGCGAAAGAGGGGGGCGTCGGGAGCGATCGTATGGAGCGTGGTGAGCGAGTAGGCGATCCCGTACTGCGAGAGCACATTGCAGGCCGACATCTTGCCGCAGAAGGCGTCGCGACGGTTGTCGATCAGCATCTTCTTGGGGTCGTCGGCCGCGGCATGGATCAGCACCGGGACATCAAGCCCGGCCATGCGGATCGTTTCGGCGATGGCACGCTCGTCGCCGAAGTTCGGGAGGGTGACGATGATCCCGTCGATCTCCTCGCGGTGCTTCTTGAAGAGGGCGGCGCAGCGCTTGGCCTCGTCGCGGCTCTCGACGGCGCCGTGCGTGGCCTCGTCGAGCCCGAGGGCGACGGCGTTGAACCCCTCCTTCTTCAGGGTGGCGAGGATCTCCTCGCGGCCGGTCCGCGCCAGATGGCCGGGGAAGAAGCCGCGGTTCCCGACGATCACCCCGAAGGTGACCGGTCGGACTGGCTTCTGGGGAGGCGCTTTGCGAGCGGCGGCCGCCGCGGCACGCTTGCCGCCGGCGTTGGACTGCAATTTGTAGATGGCCATCGGGCCCTCGATCCGGAGGTGACAGGAACCCCGCAAGATTACCGGACCGCTCGCGGGGACGGTAGGTGCTCCCGTGCCGGTGACGCGAGCGATTCGGTGGCACGCTCGGGTGCCGGGGCATAGCTTTTCCCCTCGATGCTCCGCGCTCTCGGTCGTTCCGTCGCCCGTTCCCAGCAGATCGGTCTGCTGGTGGTCCTCTTCGTCCTCGGCACCGCCCTCACGCTGGCGGCCGGGACGCACGTGGACCCGCTCTCGGGACGCACGGTGAATGATTTCCTGAATGCGCATACGCTCATCCAGATGGCCACGGATGCGAGCGCCTTCGCCATCATGGGCGTCGGGGCGACGATCGTGATCATCTCCGGCGGGATCGACCTTTCGGTAGGGGCGGTCTTCGCGCTCTCCGGCGTGGTGATGGCGATGGTGCTGCGCGCCGCTGGGCCGATGTCGCCGGTGGCCACCGTCGCGCTCGGGCTCACGGCCTGCATCGCCGTCGCATTGCTCTGTGGACTCGCCAACGGGCTGATGGTGATCGGCCTGGGGGTCCATCCCTTCATCATCACGCTCGGCACGATGTGGATCCTCCGTGGGGTGGCGTTCGTCATCAGCCACGCCGAGAGCATCCTGGTGCCGGCATCGCTGACGGCGGTCGCCAAGGCCTCGATGGGGATGGGGCGCGCACTGTACCCCGTGCCGTTGCTGGTGATGGTCGGCACGACGGTCGCCGGTGCGCTGTATCTGACACGCACCGTGATGGGGCGCCACATCTTCGCGGTCGGCGGGAACGCCGAGGCGAGTCGCTTCTCAGGGCTGAACGTGGGGCGGATCACTCTTGGCGTGTTCGTGCTCTCCGCCCTGACCGCCGGGGTGGCCGCGTTCCTGGGGGCGGCCTTCTACGGTTCTGCGACGTCGTCCGATGCCAACGGCTACGAACTGTACGTGATCGCGTCCGCGGTCGTGGGTGGCGCGAGTCTCACGGGTGGCAAAGGCAGCGCGCTGAGCGCGATGCTCGGTGCGTTGCTGATCGTCATGATCCGTCAGGCGATCCGTACGCTGCATCTGGACCAGAACTACGAGTGGATCATCATCGGCGGGGCGATGATCGTCGCCGTCGTGCTCGACCAGAAGGGGACCAAACTGCTGGCGCGCCGGATCGCGCGCGCCGGCGGTGCGGCCCCTCAGAAGTCCAACCCCTAAACCTCAGTGGTGGAAACGTGATGCGTACGCTGCGTGGAATGCTGTCACTCGCCGGCCTGTCGGTGCTCGCGGCTTGCGGCGGGGAGAAGAAGGACGCCGGCGCTGCGGCGAACGGCGGGAAGACCTTCACGATCGCCATGATCGCCAAGAGCTCGACCAATCCGGTCTTCCTCTCCGGCAAGCAGGGCGCCGAAGCCGCGGCCGCCGAGCTCAGCAAGAGCGAAGGGGTGACGGTGAAGATCGACTGGCTCACCCCGCCCAACGAGGATGGCACGGTGCAGGCGCAGCGGATCGCCCAGGCCGTCGATGGCGGTGCCAACGCGATCCTGCTGAGCGCGAGTGATGCGGGGAAGGTTCTCGGCGCGGTGAATGCGGCGGTGGATCGCGGCGTCCCGGTGATGACCTTCGACTCCGACGTCGCCGATTCCAAGCGCTTCAGCTTCTACGGCGGTGACGACGAGGGGATGGGGAAGCAGGTGATGGACGAGCTCGCCACCCAGATGGGCGGCAAGGGGAAGGTCGCGATCTTCGGCGGCAACCAGAACGCGCCGAACCTCCAGAAGCGCGTGAACGGCGTGAAGGAAGCGGCCAAGAAGTATCCCGGGATCACCATCGTGAACGCGTTCTATCACGCCGAGACGCCGCAGGACGCCGCCGCCGAAGTGCTGCGCGTGATGAACGCGTATCCGGATGTCGGCGGCTACGCGATGATCGGCGGCTGGGCGCTCTTCACGCAGACGCTCCTCACCGACCTGAACCCGGCCAAGGTGAAGATCGTCTCGATCGACGCGCTCCCAGCGCAGCTGGCCTACGTGGACAAGGGGCTCGCCCCGGTGCTCTTCGCCCAGCCGACCTACAGCTGGGGCTATGTGTCGGTGAAGACGATCTTCGACCACGTCTATAAGAAGCAGGAAGTCCCGGCGCACGTGCAGATGGATCTCGTGCGCGTCTCGAAGGACAACCTCGGCACCTGGGCTCGCCAGCTGAAGGACTGGGGCTTCAGTGACGTGGATCCGAAGTTCCTCGCACTCCCGAAGTGAGCGTCTGAGTGAGCGCCGCCGCGCCGGCGATCCGCTTCGCCGGTCTCTCCAAGCACTTCGCCGGGATCACGGCGCTCGATGATGTGAGCTTCGACGTCACCGCCGGGTCGTGTCATGCGCTCTGCGGCGAGAATGGCGCGGGGAAGAGCACCCTGGGGAAGATCCTCGCCGGGATCCACACACCGGACAGCGGGGTGGTCGAGCTCTTCGGCCGCCCCGTGCGTTTCTCGTCACCGCGTGACGCACGGAACGCGGGCGTGGCGATGGTGCACCAGGAGCTCTCGTTCTGCGAGAACCTCACCGTCGGGGAGAATCTCTGCCTGGGCGAGCTGCCGCGGCGGTTCGGGTTCGTGGACCGGATCGCGCTTCGTAGCCGTGCGGAGGAACTGCTCGCGGCGGTCGGCGTGAAACTCGATCCGGATCGCGAGATGCGGGCGTTGAGCGTCGCGGAACAACAGCTGGTGCAGATCGCGGCCGCGGTCGGAGAGGGAGCGCGGGTGATCGTCTTCGACGAACCCACGAGCAGTCTGGGCGTTCCAGAGACTGAAGCGCTCTTCCGGTTGCTGCATGATCTGCGCGAGCGTGGGGTGACGATCGTCTACGTGTCGCACCGCATGCCGGAGATCTTCGCGCTCTGCGATGCGGTCACGGTGCTGCGGGACGGGCGCTACGTGGACACGCAGCGCGCCGCCGAGACGAACGAGGCCGAAGTGGTGCGTCGGATGATCGGGCGCACGGTCACGGAGTATGCGCGCACGACCGAGGTGTCGCCGGGAGCGGAGATGCTGCGCCTCGAAGGCTTCTCATCCGGAGGGCGGTTCCGTGACATCTCCCTCACGATCCGCGCTGGAGAGGTCGTCGGGCTGGCCGGCCTCGTCGGCGCCGGTCGATCGGAGATCGCGCAGGCGCTCTTCGGACTCGACGATTCCGCACGTGGTGACCTGTTCGTGCGCGGGGAGCGGGTGAACATCCGCACCGCACGTCAGGCGATGCAACTCGGCATCGGCTTCGTTCCGGAGGACCGCAAGAAGCAGGGACTCGTCCTCTCGATGAAGGGGAGCGAGAACGCGACGCTCCCCATCCTCGATCGCTTCGCTCGAGCGGGGTGGATCGACCGCGAGACCGAGGCTTCGGCCGTCAGCTCCACGTTCGAACGGCTCCGCGTGCGCGCCGCGCCGGAGGCCGTGGCCGGCGAGCTCTCCGGCGGCAATCAGCAGAAGATGGTGATGGCCAAGTGGCTCGCCGCCGACGCCGAGATCCTGCTGCTCGACGAGCCCACGCGCGGAGTGGATGTGGCCACGAAGGCCGAGCTGCACGCCTGGATCGGCGCGCGGGCGGCTGCGGGGGCCGCGGTGTTGCTGATCTCGAGCGAGCTTCCCGAGTTGCTCAATGTCTCCACGCGCATCCTCGTACTCCGCGACGGCGTACTGTGCGGCGAGCTCCCGCGCGCCGAGGCGACGCAGGAAGCGTTGATGCGCCTGATGACCGGAGTGTCCGCCGCCTGATCAGCGGTGGTGGGCGGCGAGCCAGGGGATCCCGGCCTTCACGCCCGTCGCGACCATCAGGGTGTGCCCCTCGTTCTTGGAGAGGCGATATTCGGCGCCTGCGGTCTTGGCTGCTGCGGCTTCGACCATCTTGGGGTTCGCGAGCGGATCCAGCTCCCCCGCCATGAAGAACACGGGCGGCGCTCCGGCCGCGGTGATCGCCGCACCACCCGCCAGGCAGACTGCTGCCGCGATCACCGTCGGGCGGTCCTGCACGAGTCGTGCGACGGCGCCGGAGCCCATCGAGTGGCCGAGGAGGTAGACGCGCGTGCTGTCGATCGGGTACTCGGCGCGCAGCATCGCGAGCAACACGTCGAGATTCGCTCCGGACGCACCGAACGCGTTGGTGGAGACGGAGACGAGGAGCATCCCCTGCTCCGCCGCGAGCTTGGCGGTGATCCCGGCCCCGTAGGCGTCCACGAACATATTCTCGTCGCCGCCGGCGCCGTGGAAGACGATGAGCAGCGGGACCGGCCGGGTGGAGGAAGCGATGGCCGGGGTCGCGACGATCCGGAACGGGATCAGCGCGTTGTTCGCACCACGGAAGGCGCGCCACCGATCGCCGGCGGCCTTGGCGTACGGGTTCCGCCCCTGCTCGAGCGCGGTGATCTCGCTCGAGAGTGCCGCCGAGAGCGCCGCAGGGTCCGCGAGGAACTCGGCGCTGCGCTCCGGATTCGGTTGATCGACGAGCAGGCTCGCCCGAGCGCTGGCGGAGATGATCGCCTGTCGCAGTGGACCGGCGGTGTCGAGCTTGGCGAGGCGCGCGTCGAGCAATGCGCGGGTCCGCGACGGAGCACCGCCGTTCACGAGCGCTGACCGCGGGGCCGGGGGCGCCGGGATCGGTCGGCCGGTGAGTCCTGTGGTCGTGGAATCGATGGTCGCGATCGCCGCAGCGAAGCGGCCGCCGAAGAAGCTCAGTGTGGCGCGGTCGAAGGCCCGATTCACGCTCGCCCGCACACTGTCCGGCAGAGTGGCGGTCGCCATGGCTTGGTCCAGCCGGAGATACGCGGCCGCGAGGTCGGCGCGGGTGATCGATGGAGTAACCGCCGTCGGCGTTATGCTCTGAGCGACGAGCGAATGGGCGACGAGGGAAAGGAGAGCGATCAGACGAATCGACTTCGGCATCGGGCGGGGGGATTGAGGGCGACATAAGGTAACCGCGCAAGCACTTCGGCGGGTTCCCCCGTAGACCTAATTGGTACCCGTTGGTCTCTCCCCCACCCCACCACTCCCATGCGACTTTCGAGATTCCCCTCTCTCGCCGCGCTGGCCCTGGGACTCGCTGCTCCCGTCGCGCTGACGGCGCAGGAACGCGAGGACCGGACCCTGCTCACCCAAGCGCAGATGACCGCGATCATCAACGAGGTCTCGGGTGAACGCGCGATGCACCATGTGCTCGAACTCGTCCCCTACCAGCGCGTGCGACTCCCCGAGGAGTACTCGGGGCCGTATCGCGAGAGCAAGGTGATGGCCGACTTCGCGCGGCAGTACGGCTTCAGCAATGTGAAGATCGAGGTGTATCAGACCGGCGGCACCGCCTGGCAGCCCACGCAAGGCGAGCTCTGGATGACCACGCCGAAGAACACGAAGCTGTTCGACATCCACGACATCGCGCTCGCGCTCGCGTCGCTCAATGCGAACGGTGACTTCAGCGCCGAACTCGTGGATGTGGCCGCCGGCCGGCCGCAGGATTTCGACGGGAAGGACGTGAAGGGGAAGTTCGTCCTCTCCTCCGGCGCGACCAACACCACGTACGCACAGGCCATCCAGCGCGGGGCCATCGGCGTGCTCGGCGTGAGCGCGATCGGCTATCAGCGGGCTGTGGATTTCCCGACCCAGATCGTGTCGTCCACGGTCAATGCGCAGCCGGGCACGGTCGCGTGGTCGGTGACTCCTGAAGTGCACCACAATCTCCAAGCGCTCATGTACCGCGGCGAGAAGATCACCATCCGCTCGATCACCAAGAGCGTCGAGGTGCCGAACAAGGCCGAGTACGTGCACGCCGAGATCCCGGGTGACGGGAGCACGACGCAGGAAGTCGCGATCAGCGGCCATCTGTACGAGGGCGTGATCAAGCAGGGCGCGAACGATGACAACTCCGGTTGCGCGCTCACGCTCGAGATCGGACGCGCGTATCTGAAGCTGATCGCCGAGGGGAAGCTCCCGCGTCCGAAGCGCACGATCAACTTCCAGTGGGTGCCCGAGATCTCGGGGACGAACGCCTACCTGAATGCGCACCCCGAGAAGGAGAAGGTGATCATCGGCACGCTCAACTTCGACATGGAGGCGATCCGGATCGCCGACAGCCGGAGCTTCTGGGTGCTGCAGCGCACACCGGACACCTTCCCGTCGTATCTCAACGACATCGCGCAGAGCGTGATGGAGTACATCGCCGAGGTCTCGCGTGAGCGGGTGCGGTTCCGCCGTTCGCTCTCGGGCTATGCGCCGACGCAGCCGGTGGAGTCGCCGCGCGGGAGCAAGGACGCGTTCTACATCAAGATCGACAAGCACTACGGCTCGAGCGATCACGTGACGTACATGCAGCACGGGATCCCGGCGGTGATGTTCATCACGTGGCCCGACATGTGGTACCACTCGAGCGAGGACACACCGGACAAGCAGGATCCGACGCAGTACAAGCGCGCGGCGGCGGTCGGGCTCGGCGCTCTCGCGGCGCTCGCGACCGGTACGGACGAGATGGCCGCACGCATCGTCGCCGATAACCTCGGGCGCGGTCTCTCCCGCATGGGCGAGTCGCACACGAAGGGGCTCGGCTACATGGCCGATGCCACGAATGTGTCGCTGACGACCGCCTACAAGGAGGCTCGCAACGCCATCACGCACCAGGCGTCGATCGAGAAGGCGGTGGTGCGCACGGCGAGCGTGCTCTGGACGAACGTCGATGAAGGGAAGAAGAAGGTCGCCGGCTTCGAGCCGCTGATCGACCAGCGCGCGAACGCGCTGCTGAACGAGGTGAAGGCCGCGTACCAGCTGCAGGCGATGCAGCGCGGCGTGCCGGCTGCCGAGCCGGTGGTCACCGCCGAGGAGAAGGAAGCGGCGAATCTGGTGGTGGAGCAGGTCGCGCCGGCGGGTGGCGCCGGGCGTGGTGGCCCGGGCGGCGGTGCTGGTGGCCCTCCGGGCGCTGGCGCGCCGGGCGGTGGACGCGCGGGTGGTGCCGGTGGTGGAGGCGGCGGCGGTCGTGGCGGGGCCGCGGCGGGCCCGGCGCTCCCCGACGAGTACAACGCCGAGCTGTCGATCTTGCTCGGCAAGAAGATGACCGCGCTGCAGATCCGCGATTTCCTCTCGGGGGAGTTCACGCCGGTGACGCTGCAGGAACTGATGGCGGTGCTGCGCGCGCGTGAGGCGGCGGGTTCGATCAAGCTGGTGCCGAAGAGCGCGAAGTAGCGGTCGGTCGCTTCAGGCAGTAGTATCGCGCAGCCATCCTCGACGCCGAGGATGGCTGCGTGCCGTTTGAGCCGTTCTCCAACTCGACCGATCGGGAGTTCCGTATGCGACGTCTATTGTCCACGCTGGCGATCAGCCTGATGCTCACCTCGGTCGCCGGTGCGCAGGGGAATGCGCCTCTGGTCGAGTTCGAGAACATGACCTGGCCCGAGGTGAAGGCCGCGCTGGCCGCCGGGAAGACCACGGCGCTGTTCTACACGGGCGGCACCGAGCAGCGCGGCCCGCAGAATGTGAACGGCGGCCACAACATCATGGGGAAGGCGACGGTGAAGGAGCTCGCGCTCCGGCTCGGCAACGCCATCGCGATGCCGGTGCTCCCCTACACCCCGAACAACGCGAGCGCCGCGCTCCCCGGCACGATCGGGCTCACGCCGGATCTGCTCTCGGCGGTGCTCGAGCGGCTGAGCGAAGAGGCGATCAAGACCGGGTTCAAGAACGTGGTGCTCATGGGCGATCACGGCGGCGGGCAACCCGCCGCATACAAGGCGGTCGCCGAGAAGCTCGAGGCCAAGTATGCGCCGCAGGGGATCCATGTCTTCTACGCCGACGAGATCTACGCGCCGCGTCAGGCGGCCTTCGACAAGTGGCTCGCCGAGAACGGCTATCCCACAGGAGGGCACGCCAGCCTGATCGACACTTCTGAGCTGTTGTATCTCTGCGGCGACAGTTGCGTCCGCAAGGAACTCATCGCCACCGCGCTGGGGGATCCTGTGGTCCGCGACCCCAACGCGCCGCGCGTGAACAACGGCATCACCGGCGACGCCCGCCGTTCCACCGCCGAGCTCGGGAAGCGGATGTTCGAACTCAAGATGGAGTTCGGCGTGCGGCAGATCCAGAAGCTCATCCCGCCGAACAAGTAGGACGTTCGCTGATGCACGAAGGGGGCCGCGATGATCGCGGCCCCCTTCGGCGTTCCGGAAACACGGGCGTTATCGCCCGGCCTTCTTCATCCCCATCTCGACCGCCTTGAAGCCGGGCTCGCCCCAGTTGATCACGAAGACGCTGAACCCCTGCTGCATGCGCATCTCGATATCGGCGGTCGTCGCCGGGAATCCGCACGGCACGTTGAACTCCTTGCACGCAGCGAGGACCTGCTGGATCGCCGCTTCCCATCCCTTCTCATCGAAGTTGCGCTTGCCGTCGGCGTCGGTGGTGGTGAAGACGCCACGGAGCGTTCCTGCGCCGGGGAAGAGCGCGCCGATCCCCTTCACCGCCGCGATCTCGCGCACGTGCTTCAAACCCTCCTTGCTCTCGACGATCGTCCAGTTGGTCAGCTCACCCTTCGGATTGAGCGGCCAGAGGTCGGCCTTCTCCTTGTACTCCCTCTCGGTCACTCCCCAATAGGCCGGAGCACCACCGACCGCGTCAGGCCGGGTTCCGCCATTGGCCTTGAAGCGCATGGCGGCGAGTCCGGTCTTCACCTCCTCCGGGCTCTCGACCCCGACGAACACCACCGTGCTCACCCCGAGGTCGAGCTGCTTGCCGATCCGCTGGGCCGCGAGTGCCGGATCGGGGGCGATCTCATGCGTCTTCACGACGAGCGGATGCGCCCAGCGCTGCGCCGGCGTCCCACCGTCCTGCATCCCCTTCACGAAGTCGGTGAACCCGGTGTAGCCGCGGTCGAAATCCCCTTCCATCGACCCGTCGAAGATGTAGTCGGTCTGGGCATGCCCGAGCGCGTCGGCGGCGAGCTGTGCCGGCGTCTTGGCGGCGACGGTGCTCGTGTCGCCACGTGGACGGCGATTGGACGGGGCGTAGAGCCCGAAGACGGGCTTCTTCTGGGCCAGCAGCTCGACCACCGGGTTCAGATGGCGGGGGCCCTGATGCAGCGCCAGGACGGCGGGAAGCGTAATGGCCAGCAGGGCCGGGATCCAACGAACACGCACGGGCTTCTCCGGAGGACGGGGATGATGGGCAGTCTGCCGCCCGCGAGTATCGCGTGAACGAGGGCACTCGGCAAGGGTGGTCCCCCCCGCGCCGGCCGGCGCTCTACTTGCTGGCCGGGGCGGTCTGTACCACTATATGGGCGCCGGACCCGTCGGCTTCCCCACCACGGACTGGAAAGAGAGAGCGAACTTGGTGCGACCCATCACCGTTGCAACGGTCTCCGGACTGCTGCTCGCGGCCTCCGCTGTTGCCGGATCCCTGCGTCCCACGACGCTCGAAGCGGCGCGTCCGCCCGTGCGGCATCGGCTCGTCGTCGCGCCCGAAGCGCTCACGGCGGTCGTGCAGAAGCGATGCGCCGAATGCCATAACGACGACAAGCGGCGCGGCGATCTCTCGCTGGAGAAGTACGACGTCGCCGCGGCGGCCAAGTCACCCGAGCTCACCGAGAAGATCATCGCCAAGCTCCGCGCCGGGATGATGCCGCCCCCGGGGTGGGAGAAGCCGGGCGGCGATACGCTCGACGCCCTCGCCTCGACCCTCGAGCGACTCGTGGACGGCGTGGCCGCGCTGAATCCGAACCCGGGCTCCCGGAGCTTCCAGCGCCTGAACCGCTCCGAGTACGAGAAGTCGGTGCGCGACCTGCTCGCGCTCGAGATCGATGCCGGCTCGTGGCTCCCGCTCGACACCAAGAGCAACAACTTCGACAACATCGCCGACGTGCAGATCCCGTCGGCCACCACGCTCGACGCGTATCTCGACGCCGCTGCCGAGGTGAGCCGACTCGCCGTGGGCGACCCGAAGGCGGGGCGCTCCGCCAAGACCTACAAGATCCCGCGACTCGCCTCGCAGATGGAGCAGGTGGAAGGCGCCCCCTTCGGCACGCGCGGCGGGATCAGCGTGATCCACAACTTCCCCGCCGACGGGGAGTACGTCCTCTCGACCATGCTGCACTCCATCCCGACGGGGCAGCTCTTCGGGTCCTCGGCGCCCTTCGACGACAAGATCGAGTTCTCGGTCAATGGCGAGCGGGTGGCGCTGATCACCGTCGACCGCGGGATGTCGCAGGCCGATCCGACGGGGATGGACGTGAAGACGCTCCCGATCCAGATCCGTGCCGGCCCGCAGCGCGTCACCGCCGCCTTCGTGCGGACCTTCGATGGTCCGGTGAACGACAACCTCGCACCGATCGCCAACAGCATCGCCGACACGCAGATCGGTGCGCAGAGCGGCGTGACGAGCCTCGCGCATCTGCGCGAGGTCACCGTCACCGGCCCCTTCAACGCGACCGGCGTCTCGGAGACGCCGAGCCGTCGCCGCATCTTCAGCTGCCGTCCGTTGTCGGCCGCCGAAGCGCGCCCGTGCGCCGAGAAGATCGTCGCGAACCTGGGCGGTGCGGCGTATCGACGGGCGCTGAACGCGAGCGACGTGGCCTCGATCATGAAGTTCTACGATCGCGGCGCCAAGGAAGGCGGCTTCGAGATCGGTGTGCGCCGTTCGCTGGAAGCGATCCTCTCGAGCCCGCATTTCATCTTCCGGGTGGAGGAGATCCCGAAGGACGCGAAGGCCGGACAGCGGGTGGCGGTGCGTGATGCCGACCTCGCCTCGCGGTTGTCGTTCTTCATCTGGGGGACGCCACCGGACGAGACGCTGATGCGCGTGGCCCGCTCGGGCGGGCTCAACACCCCGGAGGGGCTGCGGACGCAGACCGCCCGCATGCTCGCCGACCCGCGCAGCGACGCCTTGGCCACCCGCTTCGCCTCGCAGTGGTTGCGCCTGCAGGACATCGAGAAGGTGCACCCCGACGCCCTGCAGTTCCCGAACTTCCGGCAGCAGCTCGCCGATGCGATGCAGCACGAGACCGAGCTCTTCTTCATGAGCATCGTGCGCGAGAACCGCAGCATCCTGGACCTGCTATCCGCCAACTACACCTATGTGAACGAGGAGCTCGCGCGGCACTACGGGATCCCCGGCGTGACCGGGGAGTCGTTCCGTCGCGTGCAGTATCCCGACAATCGCCGCAGCGGCCTGCTCGGTCACGGCAGCGTGCTGACGCTCACCTCGCACGCGAACCGCACCTCCCCGGTGCTCCGCGGGAAGTGGGTGATGGAGGTGATCCTCGGATCGCCGCCGCCGGCGCCGCCGCCGAACGTTCCCGACCTCGAGAAGACCGGCGAGGCCAAGGACGGACGCATGCTCACCACGCGCGAGCGCATGGAGATGCATCGTGACAATCCGTCGTGCAACTCGTGCCATCGCGTGATCGATCCGATCGGGCTCGCGTTGGACAACTTCGACGTGACCGGTCGCTGGCGCATCCGCGAGAGCGGCGCCGCGCTCGATACCAAGGGACAGCTGTACGATGGATCGCCGGTGTCGTCGCTCCCGGAGTTGCGCGCCGCGCTGCTCAAGCATCCGACGCCGATCGTTCGCAGCTTCACGCAGAACCTGATGGCGTACGCACTCGGCCGGCGCGTGGAGTACTACGACCAGCCGACGATCCGCCGGATCCAGAAGGACGCCGAGGCCGGCGGCTACAAGTTCGATCGTTTCGTGTTGGGCATCGTGACCAGCGATGCCTTCCGCATGCGGCGCGTGCCGGCGGCCATGTCGGCCGATGCGTCGACCAAGAACTCCGGTGGCACCCGCTAACCCGTTTCAACCCGCAGCACGAGGAGTCCGATGACGTATCTGAGCGGCAAGGCCCTTCCGCGTCGCACCTTCCTGCAGGGGATGGGTGCCACGGTGGCACTCCCTTTCCTCGACGCCATGTTCCCCGCCGGCAAGCCGACCTGGCGGATCGCCGGTCAGCAGGCGCCGCGCATGGTCGCGATCGAGATGGTGCACGGCGCCGCCGGTTGCAACGAACTCGGCGCGTCGCTGAACTACTGGTCGCCGGCGGCCACCGGTCGCGCGTTCGACCTGTCGCCATCGGCACTCGCCCCGCTCGAGCCGTTCCGTGACTACCTGACGATCATCAGCAACACCGATTGCCGCGAGGCGGAGCCGACGTCGCCCAAGGAGATCGGCGGCGATCACTTCCGCTCGAGCGCGGTGTTCCTGACGCAGGCGCATCCGAAGCAGACGGAAGGCTCCGACATCCATGTCGGGGAATCGATCGACCAGATCTACGCGCGGAAGTTCGGACAGAGCACCCCGATCCCGTCGATGCAGCTGTGCATCGAGAACGTGGACCAGGCCGGCGGCTGCGCGTACGGCTACGCCTGCGTGTACACCGATTCGATCTCCTGGTCCTCGCCGACGGAGCCGCTGCCGGTGATCCGCGACCCGCGCGTCGCCTTCGAGAAGCTCTTCGGCGTGGGCGGCACCACGGAGGAGCGCATGGCGCGTCGTCAGTCGCGTCGCAGCATCCTCGACTGGGTGGCCACCGAGATGATCTCCCTCAAGGGCTCGCTCGGCGCCGATGACCGTACGCGTCTCGATCGCTATCTCGAGGACATCCGCGAGGTCGAGCGCCGCATCCAGGCGATCGAGGCGCGCAACACGAGCGGTGAACAGCGCGACATGCCGGAGGCACCGGCCGGCGTCCCGGATTCGTTCTCGGAGCATGTCGCGGTGATGTTCGACATCCAGGCGCTCGCCTTCGCCGCCGACATCACCCGCGTGTTCTCCTTCAAGATGGGACGCGACGGTTCCGCCCGTACGTATCCCGAGAGCGGCACCGACAAGCCCTTCCATCCGGCCTCGCACCACGGCGGCAACAAGAAGGGGGTCAGCGATTTCCAGATGATCAACAAGTACCACGTGGCGCAGTTGCCCTATTTCCTGAACAAGCTCAAGGCCATCCAGGAGAACGACGGCAACCTGCTCGACAAGACGATGATCATCTACGGCTCGCCGATGGCCGACTCCAACCTGCACAGCCATCGCCGCTGCCCGCTGATCGTGGTGGGCAAGGCGGACGGGCGCATGGGCGGGAACGTGCACATCAAGGCGCCGGACGGCACGCCGATGGCGAATGCGATGCTCAGCATGATGCACACTCTCGGCGTGAACGACCTGCAGAAGCTCGGCGACAGCACCGGGACGCTCAACCTCTCGTCCCATGCGTAAGGCGTTCCTGCTCGCGGCGGCCCTGTTGGTGGTCGCGGCCACGGCGCCGGTCGCTCCGGTCGAGGCGCCGGTGGCCGATGCCGTGATGAAGCACGACATCACGCGGCTCAAGGCACTCCTGCGACAGGGCGCCGACGTGAACGCCGCGCAGGGCGACGGCATGACGGCGTTGCACTGGGCCGCGATGAGCGGCGACGCCGAGACGGTGAAGATGCTGGTCGCCGCCGGCGCGCGGCTCGAAGCGGTGACGCGCAATGGCAGCTACGCACCGCTGCATCTCGCCGCTCGCGGCGGGAGTGTGACGGCGGTGAAGGCGCTGCTGGATGCGGGAGCCAATGTGGCGGCCGCGACGTCGTCCGGCGGGACCACGCCGCTGCACTTCGCCGCATCGCTCGGCGACAAGGCGATCATCGCCGCGCTGCTCGACAAGGGCGCCCCGGTCGATGCCAAGGAGAGCGCCTTCGGACAGACGCCGATCATGTGGGCGGCGGCGTACGACCGTACGGCGGCGGTCGAACTGCTCGCGGCACGTGGCGCGAGCCTCAAGGCGACGTCGAAGGTCGAGGATATCCCCGCTCGTGAGAAGGCGGAGCGGGCGGCCATCACGCTGCGCAATCGGCGGATCGCGGCGGTGAAGGCCGCGGAGGCACCTCCCGCACCAGCCGGACGCGGCGCCGGGACGGCTCCCGTGACCGCGGAAGACAGTGCACAGGCACGGCGCAACGCCGCCGCACCGATCGCCCCGACGGGGCCGCGCGGCGGTGGCGCTGGTGGCGCTGGTGGCGCTGGTGGCGCCGCTGGTGGTGGTGGTCGCGGCGGACGTGGCACCGCCGCGGACTCCAGCGGCGGGATGGCGATCGGTACCCGCGGCGCGAGCTACGGCGATCTCGTGGGGAACAAGGGTGGGCTCACCCCGCTTCTCTTCGCCGTTCGCGAGGGGAACATCAAGACCGCCGAAGCACTGCTCAAGGCCGGCGCCGACGTGAACCAGGTGAGTGCGGGCGATCACACGAGCCCACTCCTGATGGCGACGATCAACGGGCAGTTCGACCTCGCCAAGATGCTGCTCGCGAAGGGCGCCAATCCCAAGCTCGCGAGCGACGCGAACGCCACGCCGCTCTATGCCACGATCAACGTGCAATGGGCGCCGAAGGCGCTGTATCCGCAGCCGGTGGCGCAGCAGCAACAGCAGACGACGCACCTCGAACTGATGGAGGCGCTGCTGAAGGCCGGCGCCGAGCCGAATGTGCGCCTCAAGAAGCACCTCTGGTACATGTCGTACAACTTCGACCTGCTCGGCGTGAACACGCAGGGCTCCACGCCGTTCTGGCGCGCGGCGTACGGGCTCGACGTGCCGGCGATGAAGTTGCTCATCAAGTACGGCGCCGACCCGAACATCCCGACCGAGAAGCCCGTCGGACGTACGCTCGGTGACGATGCGCCCGCCGATGCCGACAGCACCGCTGGCGACAAGTCGGGACTTCCGCCGATCCCCGCTGGCGGACCCGGCGTCTTCCCGCTGCACGCGGCGAGCGGCGTGGGCTACGGCGAAGGCTATGCCGCGAACTCGCACATGCACGCGCCGGATGCCTGGCTCCCGGCGGTGAAGTACCTGATCGAAGAGCTGCACCTCGACCCGAACGCCCGCGACTTCAACGGCTACAACGCCATCCATCACGCAGCGGCTCGCGGGGACGACCAGTTGATCGACTATCTCGTCTCGAAGGGCGTCGATGTGAAGGCGATCTCGCGGAAGGGGCAGACCACCGCCGACATGGCGAACGGCCCCGTCCAGCGCATCCCGCCTTTCGTCGAGACGGTGGAGCACCTCGAGAAGCTCGGCTCCAAGAACAACCACAAGTGCAAGTCGTGCTGATCCGCTGAGCACGCCCCGAAGGCAGAACGCCCCGGCGCTCCAGTGAGCGCCGGGGCGTTCCCGTATCGACCGCGGGCGTCAGATCCGCCGCACCGGCACATGTGCATGGTGGATCACGCGACCTCCTGCCGCCCGGATCGCATCCCAACTCGACTGCACCGTCGCGGCGTTCTCCTCCGAGGCCGCGAAGGGCGCGGTGAGATCGCCGATGAAGGCCTCGCCGCTGTCGAGGACGAGGCTCACGCTGTCGTCGGAATGGCCGGGCGTGGCGATCACCTGCCCGTCGATCCCGAGCGTCTTGAGGAAGGCGCGACTCCCCGCGAGCGTCATCGGGAGATTGTCGTGCAGCGTGATCTCCCGATAGTGCATCTCGGGCTTCATCCACTGCGCGAGCTGCGGGATGAAGGACTCCTGTCCCTCGAACACGAGCAACTTGAGTCCCATCGCCTTGAGCTCTTGCGCGAGACCGGCGTGATCGGGATGGAAGTGCGTGACCAACAGATACTTCAACGCCGACGGTGCGATGTCGGAGCGCTTGAGGTTGGCCAGGAGCAGCGGCATCGTCCCCGGCCATCCGCAGTCGACCAGCAACGGCGTGCCGCTGCGTCCGATGGCGAAGTAGTTGGTGGACTTGTACCCGACGTTGACGATGTTCATCGCGTCAGCCGCCGAGCGCCTTCCGCACCGCGGGAGCGACGACCGTGCCGAACAGCTCGATGGAGCGCATGACCGCCTTGTGCGGAAGGGGGCCGACCGTCATCTGCGCCATGAATCGCGAGTTGCCGAACAGCTCGTGCTCGTAGAGGATCTTGTCGATCACCTGTTGCGGACTTCCCACCAAGAGCGCCCCCTTCGGCGTGCAGAGGGCGTCGAACTGCCCACGCGAGAGCGGGGGCCAGCCGCGCTCCTTCCCGATCCGCCCCATCACCTCGGCGTAGCTCGGGAAGAAGGTCTCGGCCGCTTCCTGTGACGTGTCGGCGATGAAGCAGTGCGACCCGATGGCCAAAGGGAGCGAGCGCCCATGTCCCGCCTTGTCACTCGTGTCGCGATACAGCTCGACCAGGGGCACGAAGTTCGCCGGCGCGCCGCCGATGATGGCGATCGAGAGCGGCAACCCCAACTGCGCGGCACGTACCACCGACTGCGGCGTCCCGCCGACCGCGATCCACACCGGAAGCGGCTGCTGCACCGGTCTCGGGTACACGCCACGCCCGTCGATCGACGGACGCGTGCGTCCCTGCCAGGTGATGACCTCGGACTCGCGCAGCTTCAGCAGGAGGTCCAGCTTCTCGCTGAAGAGGGCGTTGTAGTCGTCGAGGTCGTAACCGAAGAGCGGGAAGGACTCGATGAACGAACCCCGCCCCGCCATGATCTCCGCCCGTCCGTTGGAGATGAGATCGACGGTCGAGAACTCCTGGAAGACGCGGACCGGGTCGTCCGAGCTGAGCACCGTGACCGCACTCGTGAGCCGGATGCGCGACGTGCGGGCGGCGATGGCGGCGAGCACGACCGCCGGCGTGGAGACGATGAAATCGGGGCGATGGTGCTCCCCCACTCCGAAGACGTCCAGGCCGAGTTGGTCGGCCAGTTCGGCCTCCTCGAGGAGGTCCCGCATGCGGGGCGCGGCGCTCGGCAGGACGCCGCTCGCCTCGTTCCACCCCGATTCGACGAAGGTGTAGAGTCCCAGTTCCATGCCCTGAAACTAGCCGTCGCGGCCGTCACTCCAAGCGCCCAGCCCCCTTCCTGCGTAGGCTATTGATGGGGCGGACCGTTGCGGTCCCTGTCCCACCGTCCCAGACTTGGAACGACCACTTTTCGACGGAGCCTGCATGCGTTCCCCGTTCCTCCCCACCCGAGCCCTCCTGCTCGGCCTCGCCGCCGCCCCCGCCCTCCTGGGCGCGCAGGGCGCCGGCAAGCTCAATCGCTACGGCAATCCTCAGACGATGAAGCCGGCGCCGACCTCGGCCGCCATCACGCCCAAGGATCTGCAGATCCGCCTCTACCAGTTCGCCGACGACTCCATGATGGGGCGTCAGGTCGGCCGCGTCGGCAACATGAAGGGGACGGCGTACATCGCCGCTGAAGTGAAGCGCCTCGGGCTCATCCCCGCCGGCGACAACGGCACCTACTTCCAGGTGCTCCCGTTCCATACGCGTCAGTTCACGAACCACTCGCGCCTCACGGCCAACGGCAACCCGCTCGCCTGGAACAAGGATTGGCTCGCCGAACCCGGGGCCCGTGCGCCGAAGGCGATCGCCGATGCCGAGGTGATCTTCGGTGGCGTGGAGGGCGACACGACCAAGCAGATCCCCGCCGCGCTCGCGAACGGGAAGTTCGTGGTGGTGCTCCCGGCCGCGCCGAGTGCGCAGCCGGCCGGTGGGCGTGGTGGCCCGGGTGGTGGTCGTGGCGGCTTCGGTCCGCAGGCGCCCTCGCGCTTCGCCGGTGCCGTGGCGGTCGCGACGGTGAACCTCGACGCGCTGACCGACGCGCAGCGCGTCGCGATCAACACCCCGACCGTCGCCTCGCAGAGTGCCGGCGGACGCGGCGGACGCGGTGGTCCTGCCGGTGCTGCCGGCGCGCCGATCGACTCCGTGGCGCTGCTCCGCGGCCAGATCGATCAGCTCGCCCCGCAGGCGCGCATCCGCCTGACCAAGGCGGCGGCCGCACAGCTCTTCGGCGGACGTTCGACCGACAACATGACCCCCGGCACGCGCGGCGGTACCGTGACCGCGTCGCTCGACTTCGTGGAGCTCCCGACCGACTGGGCGCGCAACGTCGTCGCGATCCTCCCGGGGAGCGATCCGGTGCTCAAGAACCAGTACGTGGCCATCGGCGCGCACAACGACCACGTGGGCTTCACCGGCAACCCGGTGGACAAGGACTCGTTGAAGGTCTTCAACGACATGCGCAACAAGATGCTGATCGAGAACAAGATGATCGCCCTGACGCCGGCGCAGCTCGCGACGATCAAGGTGAACATGGACAGCATCCGCAAGGCCGTGCCGAAGCCGCGCCTCGACTCGATCCGCAACGGCGCCGACGATGACGGCTCCGGCTCGATGGGCGTGCTCGAGATCGCCGAGTACATGGCGAGCATGAAGGTCAAGCCGAAGCGCTCGACGCTCTTCGTGTGGCACACCGGCGAGGAAGGCGGGCTCGTGGGCTCGGCGTTCTTCACCGCCAACCCGACCGTGCCGATCGATTCGGTGGTCGCCCAGATCAACATCGACATGATCGGCCGCGGACGCGCCGAGGATCTCCCCGGTGGCGGGCCCGACTACGTGGGCGTCGTCGGATCGTTCTTCGACTCCAAGGACCTCGGCGAGACGGTGCAGGCCGTGAACAAGAAGCAGGCCAAGCCGCTCGAGCTCGACTACAAGTACGACACCACGCTCACGTGGAGCGGCTACAACAACATCTACGGCCGCAGCGATCACTTCAATTACGCCAAGCAGGGCGTGCCGATCGCCTTCTTCTTCACCGGATTGCACGGTGACTATCACCAGAGCTCGGACGAGCCGGAGTTCATCGATTATCCGCACTACGCGAAGATCACGAACTACGTGCAGAAGCTGGTCGAGGAAGTCGGGAACGGGCCGCGTCCGCGCATGAACGGGACCAAGCCCGCCAAGCCGCCGAAGCCGACGGTGCCCTGAGTCAACGGCCCCACGGATCGTGGCCGATATTGTTCACGAGTTCCCGGTCGATGCGGCGCCTGCGGCGGTCTACGCCGCCTGCGCCACGTCGGCCGGGATCGACGTTTGGTGGACGAGCCTGGTGCGCGAACGTGCCGCGTCAGCGCGATCGAAGCGTCGCGAGCGCGCGTGCGACATCGATCACTTGGACCGTGCGTGAGTTGTAGTTGGTCGCGATCAGCGTGCGACCGTCAGCCGTCAGGCGGAGTTCGCGCGGGAAGGCGCCGGCGGGGATCTCGCCGATCACCGCCGCTGCGCCTTTCGCGACCGCTGAGGCATCCAGCACGGACAGCGCCTGGAGATCGGCCGCCGTCCCGGCGAAGCGATTCGAGTTCGTGACCACGATGCGGCGATCCCCATCGACGCCGGCGATCCCGACCGGCGCGGTGCCCACCGGGACCGTCGCGACGAGCGCATGCGCGGCATCGGAAGCGAACCGGCGCGGATCGAACACCAGCACCTCGTTCTGTCCCCGAGCGGTGACGTAGAGCGCGTCGCCTGCCGCGGTGAGGTGGAGCCGGACCGGATTGCACCCGGCCTCGATCACGGTGGTGACGGCCTTTTCCGGCGTCGTCACCGCCTTCGCGACGTCGATGACGACGATCGCGCCGCGCGCGTGGTCGGGCGCGGCCGTCGGAGCGGTGGCCGACTGCGGGCGACAGGCCAACGGACGGGACCCCTCGTCCGGGGCCACCTGGCTGGTGGTGTAGAGCCACTTGCCGTCGCGTGAGAAGGTCAGGGCGATGGGCGACCGCCCGACCGGGATCCGCCCGATGATCGCGACCTTGGCGAACCGCGCCGAGCGCGTCGCCGCCAGATCCACGACGGTGATCCCCTTGGCCCGCTCGTCGCTGACGAAGAGGTAGCGATCGTCGTCGGTGACATTCGCGTAGACGCGTCCGGCTTCCGGCACGTCGCCTTGCTGGGTCCCGAGGAGGGCGACCCCCTCTCCCGAGATCAGCTTCGGCACGTCGTAGAAGAGAATGGCGTCACCGGCGGTGGCGATCAGCAGGGTGCCATCGTGCGTCAGCACCATCCCCGCCGGGGCGCTCGGAGCGGGCGCCACTCGACGGAGGGTCAATGCGCCGTCGCGCCGTTCGATCACACCGATCCCGGGCGACGTGCTCTCCCCTTTCGCCAAGCTCGCGAAGATCCAGCACCCATCGGCACTCGGCAGCGCCTGGAAGGGATTGCCGGGGACGGCGACGTGCGTGACGGGGGCCGGGGACGGCGCGTTGCAGCGCTCGTTCCGTTGTGCCTCCGCCGGACGCGCGCACAATCCGACCGCGAGCAGGGCGACACGGGTCGCACGCGGCCTCATCGGTCGGTCAGGTGGAAGCGACAGCGCGGATTGGCACCGTGCTCACAGTGCTGCTCGGCATCCACACCGGCGTACCGCTCGAGCATCGCCTCGACGATCGTGCAGCTCGCCGGATCGGCACGCACGGCGGCGGCGAGGGGACATCCCGTCCCGTGCAGCGTGGCCTCGCCGGCGTCGAGGGTCGCCCGCGCATCGCCACCGAGGGCGTCCAGCAGTACCGCGCAGGCTTCGACGCGGTGCTTGAACGAGCCATGGGCCTCGTTCCCCGCTCCGGCGCCCAGTCGGCGTCCGGCATCGATGTAGAGTCGACGCCGGTCCTTGGGCGGCAATCGCTCGGCCATGCTCGCCACGAGCGCGATGAATGCCGGCGGGTAGGCCCGCGAGAGCGCGAGCTCACCGTCGTTCGTGAGCGCGTAGGCGGCCGCGGGCTGACCCGCGCGTCCCGACCGCGGCGCCACGCGTCGCCCCACGAACCCGTCGCGCTCGAGCGCGACCAGATGGAGTCGGACCGCATTGTCGGTGACGCCGAGCGACTCGGCGATCGCATTGACCGTGTCGCAGCCCGAGCGGACGGCGTCGAGGACCGCGAGCCGGGCGGGGGGAAGGATCGGAGAGGCCATGGCGAGAATGTAGTGAACATCTAATATGTCAAGCAACTACTTGACTTATTATGCACCGAGATCCATCATGCGGAAGGGATCCGACCGACGGCCGTCGCGCGTGCCCTGTCCGATCACCCCCTCTCATCCAGGAGAAGCACCATGAAAACCCGAATCGCCGTCGCTGCCATTGCGACCATGCTCGTCCTGCCCTCGGGGCTCGAGGCTCAGCGCCGCCCCAACGCGCCCGCGATCGATGACGCGGCGATCGTCGGCATCTTCGATGCCGCCAACAGTTGGGACATCAGTACCGGAACGCTCGCTGGCACGCGTGCGTCGAGCCCCGAGGTGAAGGCACTCGGCGAGATGCTGGCGCGCGACCACAAGACGGTGCAGAAGCAGGGACGCGAGCTGGCCACCAAGCTCGGCGTCACGCCGACCCCGGTCGCCGCCGATTTCGCGCTCAGGAAGGACCATGAGGCGGCCATGAAGCGCCTCACCACGCTCAAGGGTCCCGCCTTCGACCGTGCCTTCCTCGAGCACGAGATCGCGTATCACAAGTCGGTGATCGACGCGGTGACGACGAGCTTCCTTCCGGCGATCACGAACACGGAACTGCGGGCGTTCGTCACGAAGGTGGCGCCCGCGTTCCAGGCACATCAGCTGGCCGCAGAGAACCTCTTGAAGGGGCTCAAGTAGTCGTCGGAGGGTACCGTGCGACGACCGGGTG
>CAZAGK010000004.1:43568-92887 GCA_964484775.1 uncultured Gemmatimonas sp.
CGGCTCCGGTCGTCGTATCCTTCCGGGATCGGTCGCACCGCTCGGGGGCGATCGCCATCATGCTCGGAGGGCGGCATGGGCGCAGCGGCGGCAGCAGCGGTCAGGATCCGCAAGGAACGACAGTTGGTGGAGCACCTGGTCGCGCGTGGCGCCACCGACGCCGCCCACGCGCAGTCGCGCGAGACGTTGCATGTCGAGGCGAATCCGACCTGGTCGCGCCTGGAGCGTCTGGCCGTGCTGCGGAAGGTCGAGAGCGGCCGGTACTACGTGGACATGCCGTCATGGAACGCCGCACGGAACCGGCGTCAGCACCGGGTGCTCCTCGCGGTGATCGTCGTGCTGGTCGCCGCGCTCATCCCGCTGCTCTTCCTGTAGTCTGGCGCGGACCGAGGGGGCATCGTGACCGAGGCGGCCCTGCCGGGGTAGTATTCTCGGCGAACAGCCCGATCTTCGTCGGCGATCCTCCCCCTCCATCTTCCCAAGTAACCACTATGCGCGCACTCACGATCCCGCGGTCGGTCCTCGCCTTTGCCACCATCCTCGCGGTCGTCGCGTGCGGCGGCTCCGCCTCCACGCCGGCCTCACAGGCCCCGGCGCCGAGCGGTAGCGGTGCGGCGGCACGGGCATCGGCGGCTCCCGCGCGCCCGGCAGCGGTCACCGCGGCGGCGATCGCGACCGGCGACAGCCTGTTCAACAACGGCGGCTGCCAGCGCTGCCATGGCAAGGGTGGGGTCGGTGCGGCCAATGCGCCGGCGCTGGACGGCAAGAAGTGGCTGCAGCTGTCGTCGGGGAGCTATGACGAGATCGTGAAGATCATCACCGACGGCGTGCCGGCGGCGGCGATCAAGGATCCGTCGCACAAGTTCCCGATGGGCGCGCGCGGCGGCCGCCAGGCCAACTACACGGACGAGCAGATCAAGTCGCTCGCGGCGTACGTGTATTCGCTCACGCACAAGTAGGAGCGGGATGCAGGTTCCCCTGATCCGCCGGAGCGCGCGTCCCATGCGCGCTCCGGTCTTGCGTTCCGGTGGACGCCGCCTGGCGGCAGTTCTTTACCTCGTCGTCGGGCCGCTCTGGTTCGCGGCGTGCCAGAGCGCCACGGCGCCGACACCGACGCTGCCGACCGGTGCCGTCTCCATGGCGGCGCCGGCAGCCTATCGGGCGTGGTGGCAGATCGTGCAGGAGTGCTCGGGACTCTCCGGCGACTTCAACGCGGTCAGCTGGTACCAGGTGCCGGCCACCACGACCTTCGCCGTCCCGGGGAGCGGACAGGCCAACGGCGTCTGGTACTCCAACGGCAACATCATCGTCGTGGCCGGCGACTCGGCGTCGAGCGGGCAGATCGTGCGGCACGAGATGCTGCACGCGCTGATCGGTCCCGTGTCCGGGCATCCGGCGCAGTACTTCGGCACCAAGTGCGGCGGCGAGGTCGCCTGCGCGACGACGTGTGCCACCGAGGTGCAAGGTGCAGCCCCGACGGTGGACCCCGCGAGTCCGCTCGTGGATGCGAGTACCGTCCAACTGCAGGCCAGCGCGACGCCGAACTCGTTCACGACCGCGCGCGCCAACGGGGTCGTCACGCTGGTGCTGAAGCTCACCAATACGGGGCCGACATCGGTTCGCGTTCGGCTGCCGCGCGGCCTGGCCGGCGGGAGCACCTCACCGACCTTCGGCTACAACTTCAACGGCAGCGTGCGATCGGATCTGACGACGAGCACGTCGCTCTTCCTCCCGGCGGGCGCATCGGTCCAGCGCGCCTTCGACATCCGGATCTCGCTGCTCGACAACTCGGCGCGACTGCGCGGTGCGTTCGCCTCCGAGTCGACCGCTGTGCTCACGTTGCCGCCGAGCTGACGGGACGCCGCCGATGTGCCCGGCCCTGAGCGATAGGGTGGGTCCGGCCGTATAATTCGACGTCCCGCACTTCGGAGCACGTCGTCATGCGCAGCATCTTCCGCCTCCTGTCCGGCCTGTTCGTGGCCTCGGTCCTGGCCACCGAACCCCTCCTCGCCCAGCGCGGTGGAGCGAATCCGGCCGCCGCCGAGGCGGTGAAGGCGCGCTATCGCAAGCTCGAAGTACGGATCCCAATGCGCGACGGCGTGAAGCTCTTCACGGCCATCTACGTCCCCCGGGACTCCTCGCAGGCGTGGCCGATCCTCATGGATCGGACGCCCTATGGCGTGGCACCCTACGGCCCGGAGGCCTACCGGACGTCGCTCGGGCCGAACGGGACGCGCTACCTGGAGTCGGGATTCATCTTCGTCTATCAGGACGCGCGCGGACGGTACAACTCGGAGGGGGACTACACCGAGATGACGCCGCACAAGGCGGTCAAGAAGAGCGTCAAGGATGTGGACGAGAGCACCGACTCGTACGACACGATCGATTGGCTGCTGAAGAACGTCCCGCACAACAACGGGAAGGTCGGGATCTACGGCACCTCGTATCCGGGCTTCTATACCACGGCGAGCTGCATCGATCCGCACCCCGCACTCAAGGCGTGCACGCCGCAGGCGCCGATGACCGATGTGGCCAAGGGGGACGACCTCTTCCACAATGGCGCGTTCTACCTCGGCGCCAACTTCTCGTTCTATCAGGGATACGGACGGACGCCGCGGAATCCGAGCCTCGGACCGGATCCGCAGTACGACCGCCCGAACATGAACGGCGATGCGTACAAGTTCCTGCTCGAGATGGGTCCCGTCGGCCCGGGCTCGCGGAAGTGGCTCCCGAAGGAGACGGCGCCACTCTGGGATCTGGTGATGCAGCATCCGGCCTATGACAGCTTCTGGCAGGCACGCAACATCCGCCCGCATCTCAAGAAGGTCGCGCCCGCGATGCTCGAGACGGGCGGCTATTACGACGCCGAGGATCTGTTCGGCCCCTGGGGGACGTTCCGCGCGATCGAGGAGCTGTCCAAAGGGAAGAATGCGGGCAACCATATCGCCATCGGCCCGTGGTCGCACGGCGGCTGGTCGCGCGGCGACGGCACCTCGCTCGGTACGCTGCGCTGGGAGACGAAGACGGCGCCGTTCTTCCGCGATTCGATCGAGTTCCCCTTCTGGCTGCATCACTTGAAGGACGGTCCCGACCCGAAGCTGCCGAAGGTGCTCGTGTATCGCACCGGCGCCGAGCAGTGGGACCGGTACGATGTGTTCCCGCCGAAGAGCGCGCAGAAGAAGTCGTTGTACTTCCAGCCGGACGGTGGACTCTCTTTCACCCCGCCGACGGCAGCCGCTACGAAGGGAAACGCCGCGTTCCGCGAGTATGTGAGCGATCCGGCGAGCCCGGTGCCGGTGTCGGAGAAGCCCACCGCGCAGGGGATGCCCGGCACCTACATGACGGCCGACCAGCGCTACGCTGCCGCGCGCGCCGATGTGGTCACCTATCAGACGGCCGTGCTCACCGAGGACGTCACCATCGCGGGTGCGGTGCGTCCGGTGCTGCATGTCGCGACGAGCGGGACCGATGCCGATTTCGTGGTGAAGCTGATCGATGTGTTCCCCGAGAATGCGCCGAACTGGCCGGGTGACACGAGCGGGTTCACGGTGGCCGGCTATCAGCAGCTGGTGCGAGGCGAGCCGTTCCGCGCGCGGTACCGCCGGAGCTTCGAGAAGCCGATCCCCTTCGTGGCCAATCAGCCCGATTCGCTGCGCTTCGAGATGCCGGAGATCAATCACACGTTCAAGAAGGGGCACCGGATCATGGTGCAGGTGCAGAGTTCCTGGTTCCCGCTCACGGATCGGAATCCGCAGACCTTCGTACCGAACATCTTCGAGGCGCGTCCTGAGGACTTCGTGAAGGCCACGATGCGGATCTTCGCCGCACCGTCGCGGTTGAGCCGGCTCGATGTGATGGTGACGCCGTAGTGCGTCGGGTGCGGCGATCGCTGGTGGTGGGAGCGACGATCGCCTTGTCCGTCGCTGCCGGAGCGCGGCGTGCCGGGGCGCAGGGGAGCGGTCCCGCCGATGGACTCGGCGGCCGTGCGCGCGCGAGTGATTCCCCCGCGCCCGTCGCCGCGATGACGGGTCGCGCGGTGCGGACGAAGCGACCGCCGGTGATCGACGGACACGACACGGACGATGCCTGGTCGCTCGCCGTCCCGATCCGCGACTTCCGTCAGTTCGATCCCGGCGAGGACCTCGATCCTGCCTTCCGGACCGAGGCGCGCGTCGCCTACGACGATCACAATCTCTACGTCGTGGTCCGTGCCTTCGATCCCCATCCGGACAGCATCGTCAGCCTGCTCAGCCGTCGCGATGTGAAGACGGCGAGCGATCAGATCAAGATCGTGATCGACGCGTTCCACGACCGTCGGACGGGCGTGGAGATGGCGATCAACCCGGCGGGGGTGAAGCGCGACTTCGCGATCTACGGCGACATCATCGAGGATCCGGCGTGGGATGGCGTGTGGGACGCCGCGGTGAGCGTCGACTCGCTCGGATGGATCGCCGAGTTCCGCGTGCCGTTCAGTCAACTCCGCTTCAAGGATCAGGACGCCCACGAGTTCGGCTTCGGCATCTGGCGCGACATCGCGCGACTGAACGAGCGCGACTCGTGGCCGGTGTATCGACGGTCGGTGAACGCGTTCATGTCGCAGCTGGGGACGCTCGAGGGGCTGACCGGGATCGCCAAGGCGCGGCGACTCGAGGTGCTCCCCTACGCCGTCGCGAAGTCGGAGTCCTATCCCACCACGCCCGGCGCAGCGGCCATGCGTTCCCGCGTCACGGGCGGACTCGATCTGAAGGCCGGACTGACACCGAACATCACCGTGGATGCCACCGTGAATCCTGACTTCGGTCAGGTCGAGGCCGATCCAGCGGTGTTGAATCTGTCGGCGTTCGAGATCCGGTTCGACGAGCGTCGTCCGTTCTTCCTGGAAGGAGCGGGGATGTATCGCTGCTCCGGCCCGTGCGAGGGACTCTTCTACACGCGTCGCATCGGCCGCACACCGCAACTCCGTTCGAGCGCGAGCGACCCGGCGTTCACCTCGATCATCGGCGCGTCGAAGCTCACCGGCACCTTCGCGAACGGCGTGTCGATCGGGCTCGTGGACGCGATCACGGAGCGCGTGCTCGGAAGCTCCGGACGGACGATCGAGCCGCAGACGAATTATCTCGTCGGGCGCGTCGTGCGCGAGTGGAAGGGCGGGACCGCGCAGCTCGGCGCGCAGGTGACGAACGTCAGTCGTTCGCTCGATGCGACGACCGCCCCCCTGCTCCGGCGGAGCGCCACGACGGCGTTGCTGCAGGGCTATGTCGACCTCTCCGATGCGTGGCGCTTCCTGGCCTACACGGCGAACGGCACCGTGGACGGCTCGGCGGAGGCGATCGCCCTGACGCAGACCAACAGTGTGCACTACTACCAGCGTCCGGACCACGAGCAGCGCTACGATCCGACCCGGACATCGCTCGGTGGCATGGCGTACTCGGCGGAGTTGGTGAAGCGGAAGGGGTGGTGGCGCTCCGACACCTACCTCCGGCGCGCGGACGCGGGGCTCGAACTCAACGACTTCGGCTTCGTCAATCTCGTGAACGACCAGCAGGTGACGCAGCGCTTCGACATCACGCAGATGACGCCGAGCCGTTGGCTCCGCACCGCGTCGAGCTCGGTGACACTGGAGTCGCACTGGACGCTCGGCGGCCTGCCGGCGGCCCGGCTCGCGCAGTGGTCGGGGAGTGTCACCTTCCCCAACAGCTGGGGCGCATCGCTCACGCTCTCCGGCAGCGATCTCGGCGGCGTCAACTGCGTGAGTTGTTCGCGCGGCGGACCGGTGCTCCGGCAGTCACCGAAGATGGGGATGCGGGTCGACATCATCGGTGATCCGCGTCCGACCTGGGTGCCGCGCGCCGCGATCCGCTTCGGCACGTCCGACGTGGGCCGCTCCTGGTATCGCGGTGGCGATGTCAGCACCGAAGTGCGCGTCGCGAGTCGATTCTCGGCGTCGCTGACGACGTCGTTCGACCATGTCGTGAACGACCAGCAGTGGGCGGCGAACTTCGGCACGCTCCGGAGCGACACCACGCACTACACCTTCGCGCGGCTGGAGCAGCACATCCTCACCCTCACCGGTCGCGCGAACGTCACGGCGACGCCGACGCTGTCGTTCCAGCTGTACGCGCAGCCCTTCGTGACCACCGGCCATTTCTCCGACTGGCGCGAACTCGCGAACCCCCGGGCTCCCCTCTATGCCGACCGATTCCGGTCGTTCAGCGGCCCGGCCGCGATCCTGCGTGACTTCAACGTCAAGCAGTTCAACTCGAACATCGTGATGCGCTGGGAGTACCGACCCGCGAGCGCCCTGTTCGTGGTGTGGCAACAGGGACGGCAGCAGTCGGAGTTGAATCAGGGCGTGTTCGATGCTCCGCGCGACGTCCGCGACCTGTTCCGCGCGCGGCCGGACAACACCCTGCTCGTCAAGCTCTCCTGGTGGTTCAACCCCTGAGCTGACCCTCGCTCAGGGCGTGATCGCCAGCGCCGCGATCAGGCGCGTGAGCGCATCCACATCGCGCAGGTCGAGCACTTCTCCCGGCGTGTGCGAGTAGCGACCGGGCCAGCTGATGCCGAGGTTCGGCGCCCCGTATGCGCCGATCGCCGATCCATCGGTGCTGCCGTGCGTCGTGCCGACCTGGAGCGGGATGTTGTTGGCCTTCGCCACGCGCATCACCCGGTCCCGCTCCGCGCGCGGCGCCACGGATCCGTCGTCCAGTCCCCGGAGCACCGCCCCCTTCCCCAGCGGCGCGTACGCGAAGGTCGGCTGCTCGAGCGGGGTGTCGCTCGAGACGAAGGTGTCGATCGCATACACGCGCCGCAGCCCGGCGCCGCTACGCGCGGCGAAGGCACGCGCGCCGAGCAGCCCGCCCTCCTCGCCGGTGGTCCAGACGAGGATCACCTTGTGCGTGAGCTTGGCCGGATCGATCCTCTGCGCGGCCATCACGAGGGCGGTGGATCCGGTCCGATCATCCGACGATCGTCCGGTCACGCGTGTGCCTGCGAGGCGGGCGGCGCGCTTCAGGCCGAGCACGGCCGAACCGGTACGGACGCCGCGTGCGGCGAGACCCGCTGCATCCATCCCGAACCAGGCCAGGAGACGGCTCGGCGCCTTCACCCGCGCGGTCTCGCGCGGGACGAAGATCCCACGCAGCGCCTCGGCGGTATTGCCGCTCGCGTCGGGGTCGAAGACCAGCATGGCCGGCTGTCCCTCCCAGGCCGAGGGGATCACGCCTCCCTTTCGCGTGAGCGTGACATGGCCATCGGGGAGAATGCTGTCGACCTCGAACGAGACTTCGTCGGTGTGCGCCACGAAGGCGACCGAATCCTTCTCCGGGCCGACGGCGACGATGAGATTCCCCGCCGAATCGACGACCGCGCGTTCCGCCGCCCACTTGGGGAGCGAGGAGCGGATCGCATTGCGCACCCGCCACTCGTGCCCCGGGACCCCCGGCAGGTCGAGCAGTGTGGTGAGCAGCTTCTCGGTGGGTTCGTAGGAATCGGTGCGCGGGACCCGTGCCTTCGAGACGGCGGCGGGGGCGACCCACGGGGCGTCGGCAGCGAGCGTCACCCCGGCGGCCTGCACCACCGATTGCAGCAGCGCGCGGGCATCGGCGCCGCTCACGCTCTCGACCAGCGAGCCCGTGTAGCGCGTCCTGGGAACGATCACCTTCGCCTGCGGCACCGTCGTCCGGGTCGAGACGTCGATGATGGAGAGCTCGCTCACGGGACCGAGACGACGGAGCGCTCCGGTCAGCCCGGTCCAGCTGAAGACGTGCTGCGCGGCGATGATGAACACCGTCTCCCCCGACGCGACCGTCCCCTGGGCCGCCGTGGCGACCGCCGCGCAGCCGGCACGCGTCCCGGCGCCGGGCCCCGAGGCGTACGACGACCACGTCCACGGCGCCCGATCCGGGATGACGGGATCGAGAAGGGCGATGCCCAACCGTTCGACCTCGGCGCGCGACGAAGCTCCGACATCGACCCAGAGCTGGTCCACCCCGACGACCGTGGTGTCACCCCGGTGCTGGCGGGTGAAGTGTCCGTTGGCGATCGCGACGACCCCGTTCACCGGCTTGGTCCCGGTGTGGACCTGCACACGGGTGGCCTCGAGGAACTGGTCCGCGAGGGGATGCTGCAGGGCCGTCCCCGAGCGGTGGAGTCGCAGATACCCCTCGTCGGTGATCTGACTGACGACGTAGGCGGTGACGTCGAGTCCGCAGGCCACGACCCGACGCGGCGTCCCCTGCCCGACCCGTTTGATCCAGTTCCCCGACTGGTCTCGGGTCCAGCCGGGAAGGATCGCGCCGAGCGATGCGGCCGCGAGGTCCTCGGCGCCGGGCGCGGCGGGTAGCGCGATCCATCGGGAGAGGGCATCGGCCGTCCGCGCATCATCGGCGGACTGGGCACGGGCTGGGACCGTCGTCGCGGCGAGCGCGAGGACCGGGACGAGGAGGCGGTGGGATAGGCGCATGGGGAGACGTTATCAGCCGTGGCGCCCAGGGGCAACGAGGCGACCCGCCGCTCCGGGCGTTATCTTCTGGGGCGAGCCCGCAGGACGCCTTGCGAGGTGTCCCGCGCCGGGCGTTCGCGTTGGAGCGGGCCTCTCTCCCCGAACCGTCACGACCGTGTACGCCATCGCCATCATCCGATATCGCCGGCCGCTGGACGAGATCGTCGCCAATCAGGACGAGCATCGCGCCTACCTGCGTCGCCTCCAGGCGGAGGGGACGCTGCTCGCCTCGGGACCGATGGAGCCCCGCAGCGGCGGCATGCTGTTGCTCCGCGTGCCGGACGACGATGCGGCGGCGGCGCTCGATCGCGTGCGCGATGGCGACCCGTTCACCTCGCTCGGGCTCGCCCAGTATGAACTCATGCAGTGGAAGCCGGTGATCGGCCTCGAGGCACTCGACCGCCTGTGACGCAGAAACTCGTCACGATCGTCACCGGCTGCTTCAACGAGGAGGAGAACGTCCGCCCTCTGTACGAGGCGCTGCAGGCGATCTTCAAGACGCGACCGCAGTACCGGTTCGAGATCCTCTACATCGACAACGCGAGCCAGGATCGCACCGCGTCGGTGCTCCGCGAGCTCGCGGCCGAGGATCCGAGCGTCAAGGTGATCCTCAACGCACGCAACTTCGGACATATCCGATCGCCGATGCACGCCCTCATGGAGGCGCGCGGCGACGCGCTGATCCCGATGGCGAGCGACTTCCAGGATCCACCCGAGAAGATCCCCGAGTTCCTCGACAAGTGGGAGCAGGGCTCGAAGGTCGTGATGGCGGTCAAGGAGCAGAGCGAGGAATCCTGGCTCTTCTACCAATTGCGTGAACGCTATTACCGCATGCTCGCACGGATGTCGGATGTGAAGCTCGTGAACCAGACCACCGGGTTCGGGCTCTACGACCGCGTCGTGGTCGAGGCCATGCGGAAGATCAACGATCCGTATCCCTACTTCCGCGGGATGATCGCCGACATCGGCTTCACGCCGGCGACGGTCCCCTTCGTGCAGCCCCGGCGGCGGCGCGGGATCTCCTCGCAGAACTGGTATTCGCTCTACGACATCGCCTTCCTGGGGATCGTCAATCACTCCAAGATCCCGCTGCGGATCGCGACGATCCTGGGGTTCGTGCTGGCCTGCCTCAGCTTGCTGGTGGCCTTAGGCTACCTGATCTACAAGCTGCTCTTCTGGGACTCCTTCTCGATCGGCGTGGCGCCGGTGCTGATCGGCTTCTTCCTGCTCTCCTCGGTGCAGCTCGTGTTCATCGGGATCGTGGGTGAGTACATCGGGTCGATCTGGACGCAGGTGCGTCATCACCCGTATGTGTTCGAGAAGGAGCGGATCAACTTCTGAGCCCCGTCGCCGCGCTCTTCCAGAGTTTCCGGGATCCGCGGGTACGCGGCGCGGTCCTGAGCCGTGCGATCAGCCTCGGCGGCGCGCCGATCACGCTGTGGCTGGTGGCGTCGCACCTGCGCACCGCCGATCAGGGGCTCTACTTCGTGCTGCTCGGCGTCGTGACGCTGGCGCAGTTCATGGAGATGGGGCCGGGGACGATCCTGGTGCAGTTCGCGAGCCACGAGGCCGGACGCCTCCAGTGGTCGGCCGGAGGACAGCTGACCGGCGGCGTGAACGCACGTACCGCGATCAGCGTGATCCTCCACACCGCGTTGCGGTGGCACGCGCGCCTCGCGCTCGCACTGGTGGCTCTCGCCGGCGTCGGCGGGGCGTTCCTCTACTCGCCGCGGCACGAGGCGCTCGGCTTCCTCGTGCTCTGGTGCTCGACGATCGTCCTGGTGGCGGCGTACGTGCTGGTCGTCCCATTCCTCGCGATCTGCGAGGGCACCGGGGCGCAGATCCCGCTGCAGAACATGCGCGCGGTGCAGGCGGGGGCGACGCTCGTCGCCCTGTGGGCCGGGCTCGTGCAGGGGAGCGCCCTGTTCGCTTGCTGGCTCGCCGCCTTCGTGCAGATCGGGATCGCCGGCGGTTGGCTCGTGCTCACGCGTCGTGGGTTGCTCCGTGCGCCGACCACGCTCCCCTCCAACCTCGCTGGCGATCAGGACAGCTCGCTCGCCGTGAAGCTCGACGTCGAGCAGCGTCGCAGCGCGCAGCTCTGGTTCGCACTCCAGTTCGCTTCGCAGCTCATCACCCCGGCGTTGCTCCTCGCGCAGGGCGGCGACCAGGCCGGTCGGTTCGGGTTGACGCTCGCGTTGACGATGGCGCCAGCCTGGCTCTCCGGTGCCTGGTTGCACGCGCGGCTGCCGAGTTTCGGCTCGCTCGTCGCCACGCAGCGATTGCACGAGTTCGACCGTGCGGCAGCGCAGGCGCTCGGCCAGACGCTCCTCGTGTTCGGTGCGGCCGCGGTCGCGGTGCTCCTCCTTCCCGTCGCGCTGTTGCGGTGGGTCCCGGTGCTCGGCGTGCGGGTGCTCCCGCTCCCGGCCACCGGAGCCATGCTGAGCGGTGCGCTCGCCGTGCTCCTGCTCCAGGCGATGTCCGCTTGGGCACGTTCCTTCCGCGACGAAGCCATGCGCACGCCCGTGGTGGTAGCCTGTGGGTGCATGGCGCTCGCGGGGATCGGCGGTGGGGTCATCGGCGGCGCGACGGGCGCGGCGGTGGGATATGGCGCCGCGGGGATGATCGCACTCGTACCGGTCCTGCTCGTCTTCTCCAAACACCGGATCGCGCGCCTTCGGGCCTGATCCACTCGCCTCGCCGATGCAGGGCGTGCATTCTTCTGCGGGACGGCCACCGTCCCCACTACCCTTCGCGAAGGTCTGACCATGGCTCGCTCCGGCCCTGACACCGTGTCGTTGTTCGCGCAGCATCCCTCGGATCGCTGGATCGATCTGGTGTTCGAACAGCTGCACGCGGAGACTCCCGAGGCGGTCCGCCAGCGCGAGACTACGGCCTTCGACGCGGTGGCCGCCCCGTTCGGCGGGTCGTTGCTGCTCTTCGGAGCCGGCTGGCTGGGACGTTTCGTGCTGCAGGGACTCCGCCGCGCAGGCGTGGAGCCTCTCGCGTTCATCGACAACAATCCCAAGGCTTGGGGCACGGTCGTCGAAGGGCTCCCCGTCCTCTCGCCGACCGACGCGCTCGCGCAGCACGGTGCCACGTCGTGCGTGGTGGTCACCGTATACCATGGCTCCGCCGTGACGGCGCAACTCCGTTCGGCCGGCTTCCCCCGCATCGCGCAGGTGATCCACCTGTTCTGGAGGTACGCCGAGCAGTTCATCCCCTCATCGTGCACCGATCTCCCGCACCGGCTCGTGGAGCAGGAAGCGGCGATCCGCGCCGGCTACGCCGTGCTCGCCGACGATGCGTCGCGCCGCGAGTTCTGCGAGCAGCTGCTGTGGCGCTTCCACCCGTCGACCGGGATCCTCTCCGCACACCAACCCGGAGCGGACACGTACTTCCCTGATGACGTGATCGCCCCGAGCGCCGCCGAGCAGTTCGTCGACTGCGGGGCCTTCGACGGCGACAGCGCCCGCGCCTTCCTCGCGCGCCGCGACGGCGCGTTCGGGCGGATGTTCCTGCTCGAGCCCGACGCTGACAATCGCGCGAAGCTCAACAGCTGGGTCGGATCCTTGGCACCGGACGTCGCGGCACGCATCACCACCCTGCCGTACGGCGTGAGCGACCAGGACGCGACCTTCTCGTTCCGCGCCACGCACAACGCCGGCTCGACGCTCCTCTCGACCGACGGTGACGTCTCGATCGACTGCCGCAAACTCGACACGCTCTTCGCGAGCGACGCACCGACGTTCATCAAGATGGACATCGAGGGCGCAGAGCCGATGGCGATCGCGGGAGGCGCCGCCACGCTCCGCACGCATCGCCCGGTGTTGGCGATCTGCGTGTATCACCGCTCCGAACATCTGTGGGAGATCCCGACGCTGATCCACAGCATCCAGCCGGACTACCGGCTCTTCGTGCGGCGCTACGCCGAGGACTGCTGGGAGTTGGTCTGCTACGCGGTGCCGGTGGAGCGCCTGGTCGCTCGGGGGTGACCGAGCGGCCGCCGATCAGTCCGGGAGGACCGGAATGATCATGTTCTCCAGGAACTCCTCGCGCGGCAGGAACGGCCAGAGGTCCTCGAGCGGGCGCGAGACCATCGATCCATCGGGACGGCGCACGGAGGAGAGACTCGGCGCCCGCGGTTCGTCGCGTGGCGTGATCACCTCGATCACGCACGGTCCCGGCGCGTCGAGGATCGCGCGCACCTGCGCGGCGAGCTCACGGTCGTTCTCGATGCGCGCGTAGCCCACGCCATAGGCGCGCGCGATGCCGTCCAACGGCGGGAGCGTGACCCCGCTCGTGGAATCAGCGCCGGCGAGACGACCGAAGTACCGGCTCTGCGAGGTGCGGATCGACGCGTAGCCATCGTTGTTCAGCACGAACAGCTTCACCGGGAGATCCAGTCGGCGTGCGACCTCGAGCTCCTGCACATTGAGCTGGAACCCGCCGTCACCGTCCACGGTGATCGTCGTCTTGCGGTCGTTCGCGATGCATCCGCCGATCACCGCCGGGATCGCGTTCCCCATCGAGCCGAGGGCGGGAGAGAGATAGAGCCGCTGCCCTTCCTTGAGCGTCAGCGCGAGGCAGAACACCTCGATCCCCGCACCGGAGCTCCCGGACACGATCAGCTGTCCCGGCGCCGAAGCCTCGGCGATCGCCTCGGCGAGCACGTAGGTGCTCACTCCGTCGTCGCGATGGCGGTATTCGGGGAGGATGACGGGGTATTTCTCCTTCCACGCGATGCAGCGGTCGTGCCATGCACGGCGCGGCGCGATCGCCTCGCGTGCGTCGAGCTGGCGGTGCATCTCGGCGATGTACTCCCCGACATCCGCGCAGACCGGCTCCTGGATCGTCGCGCCGAGCTTCCGGACTTCGGCCGGGTCGATGTCGACCATCGTCTTGAAGGCCGCTCGCGCGTAGTTCTGCGCCGAGTAGCCGGTGACGACCGTGCCGAGTCGGACTCCGAGCGTCAGGAGCCAGTCGGAGTTCTGCAGGGTGAAGTTGGCACCACGGGGCGCTACCGGTCCCGGGCGGCCCATCATCAACGGATGGTCGTCGGGGACGAGATCATGCGCGAGCCACGTCGTGAGGACCGGCACGCCGAGTCGTTCGATGAGCGCCCGCATCGCGGCGCGCGCGCCGCCGAGCCGGACACCATTGCCGACGAGCACCACCGGACGCTCACTCCGCTCGAGGGCATCGAGCGTGCGGGTGACGCTGGCGACGATCTCGCCGTGCGGGGTGCGTCCCTCGGCGCTCTCCGCCGGCGGCGTGAAGCCGCGGAGCGACGACTCGTCGATCATCGCGCCCTGGACGTCGATCGGGATGTCGAGCCAGACCGGCCCCGGGCGCCCGCTCCGCGCCAACCAGAGCGCGGACTCCAGATGGTAGCGGATGTCGTTCGGCTCGAGGACAGTGAGCGCGAGCTTGGTGATCGGGCGCGCCATGGCCACGACGTCGATCTCCTGCACCCCCATCTGCCGCACACCGCTCGTGCCGACGAGGTCGGCGCGCTTCACCTGCCCCGACAGGACGAGCATCGGCGTGGAATCCACCCACGCCGCCGCCACGCCGGTCATCGCGTTGGTGCCGCCGGGGCCGGTCGTGACCAGACAGACCCCGATGTCACCGGTGAACTTCCCATACGACTCAGCGGCGAAGGCCGCCGCCTGCTCGTGGTTCACGCAGATGTACTCGATCCCGCTCGTGCCGAGCGAATCGTTGAGGTGCATCGCGCCACCACCCGTGAGCTCGAAGACGTGGCGTACGCCCTCCTGCTTCAGGCGGGCGAAGAGCCAATCGGAGAGCTTGATCGTCACGCGGTGGTGTCCGGCAGGTGGGCGTCGTTGGCGTAGTCGACGAGCCGGCCGGCCGCATCGACGATCGGCATGAGCCGGGTGCGACCCGGGAGTCGCTCGCGCAGGGCAGCGACCGACATGCCCGCGGTCCCCGCGGTGAACTCGCGCGTCATCACATCGCGGACACTCGAGTGCAGGCCGAAGCCGCGCACGAAGGCGTGGCGCACATCGCCGTCGGTGAGGACCCCCACCACACGACGCCCCTCGTCGAGCGCGAAGACGATCCCCATGCGGTTCGCGTCGATCGCCCGTAGCGCCGTGAAGAGCGTCGCCGACTGATTGACCGTGAGCGCCTCCAGGTCCGGACGTCCACTGACGTCGGTGCCACGCTGCAGCGCGACACGGGCCCACCGGACGTCGGTGAGATGCTCGAGCGCCAGCTGGAACCCCTGGCCATTCTCGTGGTGCCCCATCCAGATCTCGGGGATCATGGTGGGCCGGCCGGCCATCAGCACCGGGAGCAGTTCGACGAAGTTGACCGTCCCCTCACCGACCTGCAGCCCTTCACCGGAGACACCGGCGCCGTCGCTCACGTGCAGGTGCCGCACGTACGGTGCGACCTGCTCCGCGAACTCCTGCAGACTGGCCCCGCTGCGCGCGCACTCGAGCGCCGCGTGCGAGGTGTCGAAGCAGAGGCCGAGCCCCGACTCCTTGCAGAGCCGGACGGTGTTCTCGACATCGCAGATGATGTGGCCGAACCAGCGCCCGCCGAAGTACCAGGGATAGGGCGGGAGATTCTCGAGGAGCAGATCCACGCCGGTGGTGTCGATCGTCGCGAGCTCCTTGAGCAGACGCTGCGTCGCCGCCTCCACGTCGTACCCGCCCGGCTTCGGCCACATCCCACCGACGTGCATGACGATCTTCGGTCCGCGCGGGAAGGTCTCGGGGTCGAGGGTGAAGTGCGGCGCGAGCGCACGGGCGAGATCCACCGTCTTCTGGATGCGCGCCGTGCTGAGTGTGCGCTGCGCGTCGTCGATCGCGCAGAGGTCGATCAGCACATCGTGCGCGTACTCCGGCGCGTGGATGACGAGCCCGTACGGCTTCTTCCCCCCGGTGTAGGCGGCGGCGCCGGCGTCGAGATCGCGGTCGCTCACGTGGAACTCGACGAAGTGCATCCCCTGCGGCGCGAACCGCGCCTCCAGCGCCGGCAGATCGAGGAATCGCGCCACGATCCCCCACGGCGCTCCGACGTCGATCGGACGCGCCTCGCGCACGATCGCACCGGGTTCCTCGATGTCCGCGGGGAAGAACGCGTCATCCGGCGCGAGCGCCCGATCCAGCGTGCGGCCGACGAGGCGATCCACGAACTGCGGCGACAGCCCCAGCCCCGGACTCTTGCTCGTGATCATCGCGCGGGTGAGCGGCGTCCCGGCCGGCACCGACGTCGCGGCGACGAGACTCTTGCTCAGGGTGCGCCGGTTCAGCGTCTCGCCGCGCGTCAGCCAGCGATGCGGCGCGCCGAGCGAGGCTTCGACCTCACGCACCGCGCGGACCTGTTCGGCGAACTGCGCCGGCTCCAGGCTCGCCTTGTGGTCGGGGCCGCGCATCGTCCGGTCCAGCGTGAGATGCCGCTCGAGCATGCGCGCGCCCATCGCGACCGCCGCCAGCGAGATCGCCGTGCCCGTGTCGTGCCCGGAGTACCCGACCGGACGTCCCGACCATTCGCGCAGCGTCCCCATGAACCGGAGATTGATCTCCTCCGGCGCGGCCGGATACGTGCTCACGCAATGGAAGAGGGCGTAGTCGGCGTTGAGGTCGTCGAGATAGGCGAGGGTGCGCCGGATCTCCTCCTCGGTGGACATGCCGGTCGACATCAGCAACGGCTTCCGCGTGGCCACGACATGCTCGATGAGCGGGAAGTTCGTCATGTCCGGCGAGCCGATCTTGTAGCCGTCGAGCGACATCGTCTCGAGGAAATCGACACTCCCGAGGTCCCACGGCGTGCACATGAAGGTCGTGTCGCGCTCGCGGCAGTAGCGATGCAGCTCGCGGAAGTCGTCGTCCGAGAGCTCGAACTCGACGAGGAGGGGCACGATGTACTGCAGCCCCTGTTCCCCGTGCCGCGGCTGGTCGAGGATCTCCTGCCGGTACGTCTCGACGAGCTTCCGCTTCTGGAACTTGACGGCGTCGGCGCCGGCGGCGATCGCGGCGTCCACGAGCTGCTTCGCCATGTCGAGCGAACCGTTGTGGTTCAGCCCGATCTCGGCGATGACATAGCACGGTTCGCCGGGGCCGATGCGCCTCGCGCCGATCTGGAGGTGTCGTTCCCTGCTCGTCATGCCGGTAGGGTCCGTAGCCAGCCCCAAGTGCGGCGGATCGCTTCGTCGAAGTCGATCCAGGCGTCGAGTCCCAACTCGGCGCGCGCGCGGGCTATCGCGGGAATATAGCGCGAGGGCGCCACCCCCGGCGACGGTTCGCGCAGCCGCCGGACGGACACCGGCGGGGCGGCGAGCGCGGCCACACGATGCGCCGCATCCCAGAGCGAGAGGGCCTCCTCCGACCCCACGTTGTACGCCCGCCCTGCGGTGCCGCGTGCCAGCATCGTCCAGCACCACGCCGTGAGATCGGCCATGTGGATCCACGAACGCTCCACCGTGCCGTCACTGCTGATCGTGATCGGACGACCGGCGATCGCATCGCCCAGGAAATTGCCGAGTGCGAATTGTCCGTCGAGCGGCAACCGCGGGCCGATCAGTGCGAACGCACGGGCGCTCACGAACCCCACGCCGTCCGCGACGGCCGCTTCCCCCAGCAACTCGGCGCGCCGCTTGGCGGCACCGAAGCGTTGCGCGGTGTCCGCATGCGCGTCGGCCGTCCCGGTGAAGGACTCGGCGAGCGCACGCATGTCGGTCGGTTGCGGTCCGTACACCGAACCGGAGCTCATCTGCAGGAAGCGCGCATCGCCCTTGGCACGCGCCATCGCGAGCACGCGCGCGGTCCCGCGTTCGATGATCTCGATCACTTCGTCCGGACGCTCGGCCACCATCGCTGGCGATGCCGCGGACGCGCAGTGCACGATGTGGCTGAACGCCCCGCCGGGGGCGTCGAACGTGCGCACGTCGCCGACCGCCAGCCGCAGCCGGGGCGCCGCCGCGAGGTGCGGGAAGTGGGCGGCGAACGCCATCGGATCGCGCACCAGGGCCGTGATGTCGAGCCCCAGATCGAGTCGGCGATCGGCATCGAGTGCCGACTCGAGGAGCCAGGAGCCGATCAGTCCGGTCACCCCGGTCAGGAAGACCCGCGCGCCGCGATACTCCTCCCAGACCACGCGCGAGTGGTCGAGGACATGCGTCAGATCCTCCACCGGGAGCGGCGCGCGACGACCGCTCACAGCACTCCCTCCTCGAACAGCGGGATGACCATGTTCTCGGCCAGCTCCTCGCGCGAGAGTAGTGGAGACAGATCCTCGAGCGGCGGGGACACCATCCGGCCATCGGCCAACGCGCGCGACCCGAGCTTCGGCTCGAACCCCTGGGCAGGATCGAGCATCAGCTCGCAGAGCACGGGTCCGTCGATGGCGAGCGTTTCGCGGATCGCCTCCTCGAAGTGGGGGCCCGCCGCACGACGGTACGGCAGCCCGTAGGCGGCCGCGAGACGCTCGAGCTCGGGAAAGGAGATGCCGCTCGTGCGATCCGCGCCGACGAGTCGCGTGAACGCCCCCTGCTGCGACATGCGCATCGAGAGATAGCCGTCGTTGTTGAGCACGAAGAGCTTCACGGGGAGCGCGTGGTGGACCACGGTCTGCAGTTCCTGGAGGTTGAGCTGCAGACTGCCGTCCCCGGCGAGGCAGATAACCCGTTTTCCGGTTAGCGCACGCGCGGCTCCGATCGCGGCCGGCAAGTCGTACCCCATCGACGCGCTGCCGCTGTTCGTGAAGACGCGCTGCGTCCCCCGGATCGTGGCGACCTGATTCGTGATGACGCAGGCGGAACCGTCGCCGCAGGCCACGACGTCGTCGTCGGCGAGACACGCGAACAACCGGTCGAGCGCGTGATACGGATTCACCCGTTCGCCCGTGATCTCGCGCTGCGCACGCTGCACGACCGGATAGCGCGCGACGCGGTCGCGCACCCATCGGACCCACGGGGCGAATCGGGGGGCGTCCCAGTCCCGTCGGGCGAGGTCGTCACGCAACGCCTCGAGGAACCGCCGGGCGTCGGCGTGCACGGCGAGGTGCGGCTGCACCGTCGGCTTCCGTAACTCGGTGACATCGGCGTCCACCTGCGCGATCCACGCGGCCCGGGCGAAGCTCCGCCAGTTGTAGCTCACTTGCCGGATGTTCAGTCGCGATCCGATCACCACCAGGACATCGGCGTTCTGCACCGCGAAGTTGCCGCTGCGGTCGCCGACCGTCCCGGGGCGTCCACCGTAGAGCGGGAAGTCGGTGGGGAGGGCATCGATCGCGGTCCACGCGGTGACCACGGGGACACCGAGTGAGCGGACGACGTCGAGCAGGAGCGCGGTCGCGCCCGCGATCCGCACGCCGGAGCCGACCATCACCACCGGCCGTTCGGCGGCAGCGATCCGGTCCAGCAGCTGCTGTACCTCGGACTCCCGGACCGGCGGGGGTTCGGCTGTCGCGTCCTCACGCGGGTCATACCCCCGCAGCGTCGCCGGATCGACCATCGCCGCCTGCACATCGATCGGCACGTCGATCCACACCGGGCCGGGACGCCCGACCGTCGCCAAGTGGAGCGCACGTTCGATCACGTACCGCGCGTCGGCAGGATCGTCGATCGAGACCGCGTACTTGGTGATCCCGCGCGCCATCGCCAGGATATCCACCTCCTGGTCACCGAGTTGCCGCAGCTCCGATCCGGGGAAGTTCGCGGCGACCGTCTCGCGCTTCACCTGTCCGGAGATCACTAGCATCGGGATCGAGTCGGTCCACGCGCCGAACACCCCGTTCAACGCGTTGATACCACCCGGGCCGGTCGTGACGCTGCAGAGCGCCGGACGCCCCACGACGCGTGCGTACCCTTCCGCCGCCATCGCCGCCGCCTGCTCGTGGTGCGTGCAGAGCCACGCGAGCCCCGTGGTGTGCCCCACCGCGTCGTTCAGATACATGGCGCCGCCGCCGGTGACCATGAACGCCTGGTCCACGCCGAGGGCCACGGCCCGCGTCACCAGGTACTCGGCGACGCGCATCAGATGCCGCGCTCGAGGATCCGCTGTCGCATCTGCGGATTGTCCACGTACGGCGTGTCTACGTGGTCGATCGTCACCGGCTCGTCGCGCCGACACTCGCGCAGCATCCGATGCCCGAAGCTGCCGAGCATGAGTTCGCGCGTGGAGAGCTGTCCTTTCTGCAGCGGGATCGCCATGTAGATGTCGGCCTCGGTGATCGTCTCCCCCACGCCGATGTCGCGCGCGGCGTACACCCCGCGCACGTACGAGTCGAGGTAGGCGAGCTCACGCTCGAGCGGGACCAGGCGCGACGTCTGTGCGTTGCCGCAGAACTCGCGGGTCTTCTGGAACGCCTTGAACCAGAGATCGACCTGCTCCGGCAGCGACGAATAGGGGGCGATCGGCGTGTCGCCGTCGGCGATGTCGATATGGCGTTCGAAGGTGCGCGCCCCTTTGCCGTACGCGATGTGCATCGACGTGCTCCAGTCGTGGTACTCGTGACAGGAGTAGCCGATCGTGTGTCCCTGATACCGATTCCGCAGGAAGTCGATCTGGTGCAGCTGCGCCTCGGAGTCCTCGTGCGGGTACGCCGCGACGCAGTGATTGATGGCCAACGGGATGTTGCGCCGCTCGAAGAAGGTCACGAGGTCGTCCATGTCCTTCAGCGGTGTGCCGCCGAAGGAGACGATCACCGGCTTGCGCGTCGCCGCGATCCGCTCGACCAACAGCCAGTCATTGCTGTCGGCGCTCGCGATCTTGATGATCGGGAGTTCGAGTTCGACGCACAGCTCCACCGAGCGTTCGTCGAAGGGGGTGGCCATCGGGATGCAGCCGTTCTTGCGGATGTGTTCGACGATCGTGCGATAGTCGTCGTTGGAGAGCCGGGTCTCCATCACCCGACGGATGTACCGGATGTCGGTACGGTCGCGGAAGGCGGGATGCACGAACCGCTCGGTGTCGCGGAACTGCAACTTGATGGCGGCCCGGACCCCGTTGAAGCGCACGACCCGCGAATGGGCACGAACGATCGCCAGGGCGCGATCGAGTCGCCCCTGGTGATTGTTCGTCATCTCGAGGACGAACAGGTCCTCGAACGGGTCCTGGTTGATCACCGATCCTCCTCGCGGTCGCTCTCTAAGCTATCACCGCGACGGCACGGCGCGGCGGTCGGGGTGTACCGCGGTCGTCAGCCGGGTCCCCCGGACCCGGGTGGTCCGCGCGCGATACCCGCAGGCGGTGAGGATCCCCTCCACCCGGTCGGAGGTGTAGTCACCGCCGACCCGATGATTCGTGTCGATCACCAGCGTCGGCGCATGGGCCCGCAGCCACTCGCGCGCGGCATCGAGGATCTCCAGTTCGGCCCCCTCGACGTCCATCTTGATGAACGCCGGGACGGCGCCGGCCTGCGCCGCGGCCTCCTCGAGCGTCAGCACCGGGATCTCGATGATGTCGGAGAGTCCGGCACGCGGCACGAGGTCCGAGAACCCGGCCCCAAGGCTCGACTCGGCGTTGAACCGTCGGATCCCGGCACGGCCACCGACCGCCTCGGTGTGCACGGTCGCGATCGTTCCGGCATGCGCCGCCACGTTGCGTTCGAGCATCTGCCGGTTGATGGGGTCCGGTTCCCAGGCATGCACCCGCCCGGGAGCTCCGACGAGGCGCGCGAGCAGCACGGTCGAGAGCCCGCAGTTGGCGCCGAGGTCGAACACGATGTCGCCCACCTTGGGAGACACCTCGGCGACGTAGCTCTCGAGGATCGCGATGCTCTCGATTGGCCCACTCAGCCAGAAGTCCCCACCGAGCGAGGGGACCGGATGCACCGCGGGGCGCGAGAAGTCGCGCACACTCGCGTCGTCACCCGGACCGACCGCTTCGAAGTAGTCGTCGAAGACTGCGGCGATCTCCGGCGCGAAGAGCAGATGCCCCTCCGCCAGGAGGATCGAACGCGGACCGCGGTGCAACCGGAAGGCGCCCGGCTCACGGTCGAGCGTCCCACCGACCGCGCGCACCAGCGACTCCACGCGTCGATACGCGAGTGCGCGCACGACGGGGCGTGCCGCGGGAATGGCGCCCAGCAGCCTCCGGAGCACGGTCCGCGCTACGCGCGGGCGCCGTCGCGGCAGAAGGCCCGCAGACTCTCGACCATCCACTCGAGCATCGGGTCGGTGAGGCCGGGCCAGGTGCCGATCCAGAGCGTCCCGTTCATGACCTGATCGCTCCTTGGAAGCTCACCGACGACGCGGAACTCCCTCCCGACGTACGCCGGCTGCCGCACGAGATTGCCGCCGAACAGCACGCGCGTCGCGATCTTCCGCGATTCCAGGAACCGCACGAGTTCCGCGCGCCCGAACCCCGCCGACTCGCGCACGCGCATCGGGAAGCCGAACCAGGACGGCTCGGCCTTGGGATGCACGCTCGCGAACTCCAGCCGATCGGAGAGCCCGTCGAGACGCTCACGCAGGACCGTGTAGTTGCGACGCCGGGTCGCGATGAAGCCGTCCAGGTGCGCCAGCTGCGAGACCCCCACCGCGGCCTGCATGTCGGTCAACTTCAGGTTGTAGCCGATGTGCGAGTAGATGTACTTGTGGTCGTAGCAGGGCGGCAGCTCGCCGAGCTGCCACTCGAACCGCTTGCCGCAGGTGTTGCTCTGCCCCGTCTCGCACCAGCAGTCGCGTCCCCAGTCGCGGAACGATTCGACGATCCGCTTCAGCTTGGGCGACTTGGTCAGCACGCAGCCGCCTTCGCCCATCGTGATGTGGTGCGCCGGATAGAAGCTGACGGTGGCGAGGTCACCGAACGTGCCGACCGAGCGCCCGTCGAAGCGTGCGCCGACGGCATCGCAACAGTCCTCGATCAACCAGAGATCGTGCGCCTTCGCGAAGGCCGCCACCGCCTCCAGATCGTAGGGATTCCCGAGTGCGTGCGCGACGATGATCGCGCGCGTCCGCGGCGACAGCGCCGCCTCGAGCTGCGTCACGTCGATCCCGTACGACGGCAGCTCGATGTCGACGAACACCGGCACGAGCCCGTTCTGGAAGATCGGGTTCACGGTGGTCGGGAAACCGGCCGCCACGGTGATGACCTCATCGCCGTGCTTGAGCGCCCGCTCCTCGAGCAGGGGCGAGGTGAGGGCGGTGACCGCCAGCAGATTCGCCGACGACCCCGAGTTCACCAGGATCGCGTGCCGCGTCTCCATGACGTGGGCGAACTTCCGCTCGAACTCGGTCGCGAACCGGCCGGTCGTCAACCAGAAATCGAGTCCCGAGTCCACGAGCGCCTGCATGTCGGTCGCGTCATACACGCGTCCCGAGACAGGCACCGGCGTCTCGCCGGGCACGAACGGCGCCGCCTCAGGATGCGACGCCGCGTGGTACTCGGCCACGAGCGACAGCACCTGCGCGCGCAACGACGCGGCGCGATCAGTCACGCGCGAGATGCTCGCGATACCAGGCGATCGTGCGGTCGAGTCCTTCGTCGAGCGTGAACGCGGACGACCAGCCGAGCACCCGCTTCGCCTTGGCCGCGCTCAGCCACTGATGCTGGATCTCGTGCCTCGCTTCGGCGCGCACATCAAGCGTGAGCGTGCTGTCCAGTCGCTGCAGGATCTTCCCGGCGATGGTGAGCACGTCCACCTGCAGCTCATTCGAGAAGTTGAACGCCTCGCCCCGCAGTTCGGGGCGAGCGTGCAGCTGCTCCGCGAGGCAGAGATACGCGCCGACCGCATCCTCCACGTAGAAGTAGTCGCGGATGAGCGTACCGTCGGAACGGATCACCGGCCGGATGCCGCGCAACGCGGCGCGGATCGTCCCCGGGACCAGACGGTTCCAGTTGAGGTCGCCCCCGCCGTAGAAGTTGCCGCAACGCGTGATCGCCACCGGGACGCCGAAGGTGAGCGCGTACGACTTGGCGATGATGTCGGAGCACGACTTGCTGGCGTCGTAGGGGTGAACGCCGTTCAGCGGCGCATCCTCCTCGTACGGCAGGGTGTCGTGATCGCCGTAGGCCTTGTCGGACGACGCGGTGACGATCGCCTTCACCAGAGGGCTCCGCCGCGCGGCTTCCATCACCGCCCAGGTGCCCCGAAGATTGGTGTCGAAGGTCGAGACCGGATTCCGGTTCGCCACGCCGACGATCGTCTGCGCCGCGAGGTGGAACACCGTGTCGATCTCGTACTCGCCCATCGCCCGCTCGAGCACGCGCTGATCGCGCACATCGCCGCGCACCACGTTCACCCGTCCTGCCGCGGGTCCCGCGAGCAGCATGCTCTGGGGCACGCTGTCCCGCACGAGGGCCGTCACCGAGGCCCCCGCCCGCAACAACGATTCGACGAGCCACCCGCCGAGCAGGCCGGTGGCGCCCGTCACGAGGACGGGACGATCGCGCCAGTGTGTCACGGTGCTCATGACGTCCTCACCCACGGGGCGTTCCCGCTCTGCCAGAGCGACTCGAGGAGTCGGAGTTCACGAAGCGTGTCCATCGGCTGCCAGAATCCTTCGTGGCGGAACGCGTGCAGCTCACCCTTGGCCGCGAGCGACTCCATCGGCTCGCGCTCCCACAAGGTCTCGTCGCCTTCGATGAGGTCGAGCACGCTCGGCTCGAGCACGAAGAAGCCGCCGTTGATCCATCCCTCCACCGTCTGGTACTGCTTCTCCGCGAAGGCTTGCACACGGGTCCCGTCGAGCGCGAGACTCCCGAAGCGCGCGGGTGGACGTACCGCCGTCACCGTGGCCTTGGCCTTCTGCGCGCGGTGGAACGCGACCAGCGCCGCGATGTCGATATCGCCGATGCCGTCGCCGTAGGTCATGCAGAAGGTCTCGCTGCCGATCCAGGAACGCAGACGCGCCAGACGGCCGCCGGTCTGCGTCGTCAGCCCTGTGTCGACGAGATGGACGGTCCACGGCTCGTTGCTGGTCGCGTGCGAGGTCACCACGCCGGTCCCCAGATCGACGGTGATGTCGCCGGACGCCGCGCGGTAATCGAGGAACCAACGCCGAGCGACCTCGGCCTTGTAGCCGAGCGCGACCACGAACTCATTGATGCCGAAGGCCGCGTACCGACGCATGATGTGCCAGAGCATCGGGCGCCCGCCGATCTCCACCATCGGTTTGGGACGACGCTCCGTCTCCTCGGAGAGACGCGTCCCCAGACCGCCGGCCAGGATCACCGCCTTCATGGCTTCACTCCTGCGCGTGACCGTTTCGACATACCCGAAGCTAGCTATTGTGGGGCTCGGCGCACCAGATGATGCGCCACGAGCACATGACCGTTCAGGTGGATGCGGGCGATCCCCGCCTCCTGGTAGTACCGCCGCAGGAGGTTCTCCAACGCGCGATCCCCGTATTCCCGATTGCTGAACTCCAGGAATACCACATCCTGCGGTCGGTTCGGGTTCGCCTGGAGGTCGATGTCGTCCGCATAGCGCGGGACGACCACGTCCTGCCGCTGGAGGGAGCGTCGCCGCGTCCGGGCGTCGAGCTGACTCCACAGCTGCCAGCGCACGGACCGTGAGGTCGCGATCCAGGTCGAGTCGGTCGGCCGCAATTCCCGGAAGAGCGCGTTCTGCAGGTGGTGGAAACCGGTGAACTCGAGGTTGTAGACCAGTTCGTCACGTCCCGGGCCCGCGAACTCGCCGGTGATCGAGGTCATCTTGTACATGTTGCGGTCGCCGATCGAGAAGGTCCCGTACACCGCCTTCGAGACCGGGTCCGCGGACCGCACGGCTCCCAGGCCGAAGAGACCGATCAGCAGCGCGCAGACCAGCAGTCGGCCGACCTCGGGGACCTTCAGGCGCACCAGCGAGACGTAGGCGAGCAGCAGGAAGAGCGGATACAACACGGCGAAGTACCGCATGTTGCTCCACGTGCGGAACGAGGTCAGCACGTAGGTGAGCGCCAGCGTGAGGAATGCGAACGCGATGACCAGCGATCGATCCGCGCCCGCGAGCTCGCGAGGCGCGCGACGCCGTACGGCCCGCACGCCGCCCAGCACCGCGTCGGCGGCGATGATCGTGCTCCCCACCCAGCAGAACCCGAGCACGAAGATCCCCGCGGCATAGCTGACGAAGACGGGGTCGGAGAGGTCGAAGAAGGCGAAGCCGTCCGCCGTGGTGCGGTTCCAGTCATGCTTCCAGATCGCGGGCCGCGCGTTGGCACCGGTGGTCCACCAGAGCAGATACACCCCGAAGAGCACCAGCGGCAGGAAGGCCGGCCAGATCGGCGAGACCCGGGCGATCCGCTCGCGCGGCGAGAGTCCGCGCAGCTCCGGCGCGACCAACCGCCGGACGACTTCCACAGCGACCAGCGCTCCGGCCGCGAAGGCGCCGGTCTCCTTGCTGAAGGCGAGGAAGGTTCCGGCCACCGCGGCCCAGTCGAAGCGGTCGTGCAGCATCGCGGCATACATGGCCAGGAAGAACACGTACACCCCGAAATCGACGTTCACCTGGACCAGCGTCGACAACAGCACCGGATGCACCGCGCAGGCGACCGTGAGGAGGTTCAACGCCCGCGCGTGCCCAACCCCGGGGAAGAGCTTGGCCCCGATCGCCCGGAACGAGACCAGCGCCAGCATCCCGAGCAGGGCGTTCATCAGGAGCATCAGGCCGGCGTCTCCCGGTGAGGAGAGCTGCGAGAGCGCGAGGATGGCCGTCCACCCGTACGTGGGATGTTCCGCGCACCGCAGGGCGTTGAAGTCGAATCCGACCATCGTCGCAGCGTCGACCACGCAGTTCGCGTAGACGTGCCCGTCCCAGATGGGCACGTACCCACGCTCGGGCCAGAGCAGCGCACCGAGCAGTGCGACGATCAGACCGAAGGTGAGCAGCTGCTCCCGCTTCTCGGACGTCATCGGGCGATCTCCGAGAAGGTGCCGGACCGCTCGTCGTAGAGATAGGCGGTACGATCGGGCGCCGCGTCCATGAGTCGGCGATCATCGGCACCGCGATCGTGCACGATCCAGCTCGGCGCCCCGTCGAGGATGCCGTCGTTGGCGACGAGGGCCAGATGCATCAGTCCGGTGCTCCGGTTCGGGGCGTAACGCACGAAGATGAGATTCGGTCGCTTGGGAAGGCGCGTCACCGCGCTCCGGAAGTTCCTCGGAACGGTCGAGATCCGGGCGACGACTTCCCGGGCGCGCATCACGTCACGCACCATCAGCACGGCGATGAGCGCTGCGGCGAGCGGGGCGAGCGACCGTGCCTTCTCGCGGTCCGCGAACAGACGACGCACGCCGCTCGCGGTCGCGAATGCGATCGCCGGGAAGGCCTCGAGATAGTACACGGTCCAGTCCACGGTGTGCGCCTGAGCGCCGTACGCCAGCATCAGGAGTCCGCCGGTCGCGAGTGCGAACCACGCGGCCGCCCCTGCGGTGGCAATGCCGACGGCGAACGCGATCACCAACGGCAGCCGCCATCCCGCGAACGCGTCGACCAGCACGAAGAGCACTCGCGACCCGACCGTCCGCGCCACCGGTGCCGTCGCCTGCTGTCCCTTGATCTCGCGCAGGAAGGTCCGCGTCCGCTCCATCTCCGCGGGGAGGGTGCGCTCCGGCGCGGTCGTGTCCACGTGGAACCCCGGAAGATCGAACGGGAGATACTGACGCGTGTACAGCGCGAGCGGCGACGTCGTCGCCGATCCCGTCGTGCCACGCGCCCAGAGCGGCAGCACGAGCACCAGCACGGTGCCCGCAGCGATCCCCGCGCCCAGCGTCGCCCAGCGCTGCGTCCGGAGGACGTCGCGGATGACGACGACCGCCACCGGCAACGCCAGGGCCACGGCCGTGTAGGGCCGCGTGATCGCGCACCAGCCGATCGCGATCGCCAGCATCAGCATCGGGCGGCGGCGTCCCGACTCGCGCCATTCGAGCAACGCGTACCAGGCCACCAGCCAGCAGAGCGCGCTCGTCACCTCCGAGAAATAGCTCGCACGGAACCGGAGATTCCCGAAGGTCGAGAGCCAGAACATCCAGGTCATCGCGGCGATCCCGCCCGTCGCGACGCGTCGCGCCAGCGCGAAGAGCACGCCACCGGCGAGCCCGCTCAGCACCAGCGGCATCAGCAACGGCGTGCCGAGCGCGAACCCCGGCGCGATCGCGATGGCGTGCCCGGGCGGATACTTGGCGGCGAACACCGGGGTCACGAGCACATACATCTGCTCGAAGAACTCCGGAAGCGGAGGCGGCGCGACCGACCAGCGGAACCGCGCGTACTGTTCGCCCTGCATCCAGTACGCCCACTCATCGTGCATCACCGGGAGCCCCGCAGCGCCGGTCCACACCCACCAGACCGCGAGCGCCGTGAGCAGGCCCGCCACCGCCGGCGCCCAGCGTGAGGCCAACGCCGCCTCCCATCGTGCCGCGAGCCCGCTCACCCTTCTCCCTCGTGATAGACCATCTCGAGGTTCACGTCCCAGAGCACGGAGTCGTCCTCGCCACCGGCGACGATCTGATCGACCGCCATCATCGCCGTGAGCATCGAGTGATCCTGATTGTTGTAACGGTGCATCCCGTTCCGCCCCACACAGAACAGATTGGGAACGCTCGTCACCCAGCGCCGGACCTCATCGAGCCGCACGTGCGTGCCGAAGTACGCCGGATATGCCTTCGGCATCCGGAGGACGCATCCGTCCAGCACATCGGCCCCGAGTGCGAAGCCGATCTGCTCGAGCTCCCGGGTGCCGAGCGCGATCAACGCCTCGTCATCGGCATCCCACAGCGCATCGTGTTCGTCCACGAAGTACTCGAGTCCGATCCACACCGTGTGTTCCGGGTCGGCCACCAGATAGGGACTCCAGTTGTTGAAGATCTGGATGCGCCCGACCTTCACCTCGCGATCCTGCACGTAGATCCAGTTGTCGTCCACGCGCGCCTGCGGAGGACGTCCTTTCTCGATCACGTGCAGCTTCCGCAGGAGGAGGCCGACCGTCAGGAAGTCGCGATACTTGAGACCGAGTGCCACCTCACGGACGTTCGCCGGCGGCGCGGGCGTGGTGCTCGTGACGAGCTCGCGCAACGGCATGGTCGAGAAGAAGTAGTCGCACCGCACCTCCTCGCGTCGGCCCGAGGCTTCGTCGAACACCGTCACATGCGACACGCGACCGTCCGTCATGCGGACCCCGGTGACGCGGGCCCCCATCCGGATCTGCCCGCCGCCCGCCCGCACCTGCGCGGCGACCGTCTCCCACATCTGACCGGGACCGCGCTTCGGATAGAAGAACCGCGTGATGAGCGAGGTCTCGCGCGCCTCCTGCTGCTTGCGGAAGTCGCTCGAGAGCAGATCGCGCACCGCGTGCGACACGGCACGCTTGAGGGAGAGCCCCTTCACCCGCTGTGCACCCCAGTCGGCACGGATCTCGCTGCACGGCACCCCCCAGACCTTCTCCGTGTAATCCTTGAAGAACGTCTCGTAGAGCCGCTGACCGAACCGGTTGATGAAGAAGGCGTCGAGGAAGGTCTCGTCACGGCGCGGGAACAGCTGCGCCTTCAGATAGCTCAACGTGATCAATGCCGTGTTGATCAACCCCAACCGCCAGGCCACGAGCAGCGTGATGCTCAGCGGATACGGGAAGAAGGCATGCCCGAAGTAGATGCGCGACAGTCGCGGGCGCTGGAGCATCACCTGCTCCTCGCGCTCCGGGTCGGGGGCCGCACCATGCGTCTCGCGGACGCGCGATCCATCGATCGCTTCCGGGGCGAGCGTCCGCAGCACGGCCTCGGTCGCGAACTCCACATCGAGCGACCGCCAGGCCGCGTCGGCCGCCGGCGCGCCCTGTCGCGGCAGCATCGAGAACCACCAGCGCATCACCCGTTCGCTCTTCGAGAAGAAGCGATGCCCCCCGATGTCGATCCGGTTCCCGTTGTGCTCGTACGTCTGTGCGATCCCGCCGATCGCCTGCGTGCGCTCGAAGACCACGGGTCGGATATCGGTGCGCGCCAGGAGCTCCCAGGCGGCCGTCAGCCCCGCCGGTCCGGCTCCGGCGATCACCGCGATCTTCGGCGCCTCGCGCGTCACTTCGCCCCCTCGACGCGCCGTGTGAGTTCGGCCAATCGCAGCGTCACGCCACCGGACGACACTGTCCCCGCGTCGCGGATCTCATACCGTCCGGTCAGCGACTCCCGCACCGAGCCGGTGATCGGCCACTCGATGAGCCAGCTGTGCGCGACGGACTCCTCCCCGCTCGCCAGCGACTCGCTGTACTGCAGCGGGACATCGACGCCCCCCACGAGTGCGCGCCGCGACGAGACCGCGTCCACCGGCGTCACCGCATGCCAGTGCGCGTACTTCGACATCGTCACCACCACCCCCCGCCCCGCGGAGATCCGCACCATCGCGGAGTCCATCGCGCGCGCGAAGTCGGTGTACTGCAGGTTGTAGACGAGCTGATCGCGCCCGCGACCACAGCATTCGCGCGAGACGCGGGTCATGTCGTACATGGTGCCGCTCCCGGTGCTGAACCGTCCGGCGACCGCCGTCATCACCGGGTCCGCCGAGCTCCGCGACGCCGTCAGCAGCAGCCCGGCCCAGAGCGCGACGAAGCCGATCGGGAGATGCGGCGGGACACGGCCGGCCCGCGCCGCGGCGAAGAGCGTCAACGGGAGCATCGGGAGCAGGAAGACGAAGTACCGCACATTCCCGAAGCTACGATACGACGTCATCAGCACGAAGCCGATCGCCACCGTCCACGCGAGCCGGACGCGCGGCTGCGTGAGGTCGCCCCATCCGCGGAACGTCCGCGCCCCCTCCGCGCGGATCGCGGCGCCGCACGCGACGATCGCACCGAGCACCACGACCCACTGGAAGTCGAGGACGCCCACCAGCACCCCGTAGTTGAGCAGCTGCCGGTTCCACAGGTCGAAGGGATGGAAGTTGCTCGCCGTCGCCACCTTCCCGCCGCCGAAGTACATCGGCTCAGGCTGCGGGAGCATCAGGAATCCCGCGAACAACAGCAAGGGGACGGTCAGAACGACCACCGTGCGCACGCCCTCGCGCCGGCCGAGCGCCTGCAGCCACAGGACGAGCCCCGCCGCACCATACAACAGCAGCCCGGTCTCCTTCGAGAAGATCAGCAGTCCCCCGAACAGCGTGACCTCCACCAATCGCCCGCGCGTCACGCCGGCGAACATCCAGAACGTCCACGCCGTCAGCGCGAGATCCAGATTCGGCTGCAACACCGTGCTGAGGATCGCCGGGTGCAGGGCGAAGGTCAGCGCCAGCATCGCGCGCTCGCCGCGCGCGTCGACACCGAGCACGCTCACGGCCAGGCGATCGAGCCCGGCCAGCGCGATCGCGCCGAACACCAGACTCGGCAGGAAGAGCGCGGTCGCGCCCGGCAGTGTCACCAGCTTGCTGATGGCCATCACGATCCCCCACCCGCTGGTCGGGTGTCCCTCACATCGGACCGCGATCCCGGGCGCGTCGAGTGCGCACCGTGCGAACGACCAGCCGTCGAAGATCGGCACCACCCCGCGATCGGGCCAGAGCATGAGCGACATCACGATCACCGCTGCGGCCAGATGCGGCCACGCGGAACGCCACCACGCGCCGAGGGAGCCCTCGCCGTCCGCTCCGCTCACGTACGCGCCAGCTGGATGTTCGCCTTCGCCAGCACGGTGCCGAGCACGAGCGCCACCAGATACCCGTAGGGGAGACCGGCGGCGACGACACCGAGGAAGAGCGCCAGCGAGAGCTCCCGGGCATTCCCGCCGAGGTCCTTCAGGAGCGAGAGGATCGCCACGCCCTCGAACAACAATAGGACCCCGAGCATCGGCTTGGGGAAGAAGAGCGCGATCTGCCCAACGCTCCCCCCGAACAGCAGTCCCACCGTCGCCATCGTGGCACCGGCGATGATCACCGATCCCCCCGTGCGACCGCCGAAGGCGTAGTGCCCGGCCATCCCCCCCGACCCGTGACAGACGGGGATCCCACTCACGAAGGCGCTGATCACGTTCATCAGCGAGTAGGTCGCGCCGATCCGTCGGATGTCCAACGGTTCGCGCTCGGGAAAGAGGTCCATCGCCACCTGCCGCGTGGCCAGCACCGAGTTCCCGAGCGAGAGGGGGATCTGGGGCAGTGCGAGCAGCACGAACCCGCTCCACATGTCGGCGGTCGTCGGCACGTGGGGGACCGGCAGGTGCAGCCCGACCGCTCCGAACACGCTCGCGCTCGCCCCGCCGACCGTCAGCGCGAACACCGCGCCCAGCGCCAGCACGATCGGCGCCGGCGGCCACCGGCGGTTCCCCATCAGCAGCACCACGATCGCGAAGGCGATGGCCGCCAGCACGTAGCCGGCGGGCCCCGCCGAGGGGACGTACTCCGCCACCGCGATGCGTCCCAACTGCAACCCCAACCCGCACTGCATCCCGCGGACGACCACCCGCGGCACGACCCGGGCCAGCCAATCCAGCGCTCCCGTGAGCGTCAACGCCAGCATCAGGAGCCCGATCGCCAGCCCGCCGCCGTAGACCACGTCGCCCGCCACCCTCTGCGCGATCACGATCGCCGCCACCGCCTTGAGCGGCTGCACCGGCATCGGGAGCCGATAGACCAGCCCCGTCAGGATCTGGAGCCCTCCGAACGCCACCAGCACGCTGGTCGCATCCAATCCCGCCGCCGCGATCATCCCGACGATCAGCGGCAACGCCGTCCCCAGGTCGCCGAAGGCGCCGGAAACTTCGTTGCGGTCGAACCGTAAGGAGAGTGCGTGGCCGGGCATCTACGGTATATTCTGGCTATGTGGTTACACCTACAACGGACTCCATGACCGACCTCGCCCTCGATATCCGGGGGATCTCCAAAAGATACGCGGAGCACACAGCGGTCCGCTCCCTGTCGCTGGCCGTCCCCACCGGGGCGGTCTATGGCCTGCTCGGCCCCAACGGCGCCGGCAAGACCACCAGCATCCGGATGATCCTCAACATCATCGCCCCCGACACGGGGACGATCACCCTGCTCGGCCGTCCGAACACCGACAGCGGGATCCTCGACCGCATCGGCTATCTGCCCGAAGAGCGCGGCCTCTACAAGAAGATGCAGGTCAACCGCGTCCTGCGCTTCCTGGCCGAGCTCAAGGGGGTCAGCGCCAGGGAGGCCGACCGCCGCATCCACGAGTGGATGGAGCGCTTCTCGCTCACCACCCCGGACAAGAACTGGGGGCTCGCCAAGCTCGAGGAGCTCTCCCGCGGCATGCAGCAGAAGGTGCAGTTCATCGGCACGCTGATCCATGACCCGGAGCTCGTGATCCTCGACGAGCCCTTCAGCGGACTCGACCCGATCAACGCCCAGGCGCTCAAGGACACCGTCGTCGAGCTCAAGAAGCGCGGCAAGACGGTGATCTTCTCCACGCATCTCATGGACAACGCCGAGAAGCTCTGCGACTCCGTCTGCATCATCGCCCGCGGCGAGAAGGTGCTCGACGGCACCGTCGCCGGGGTGAAGGCGGAGCATGGCGGCAACAACGTGGCCGTCTCGGTCGGCGCGGGCGGGGGCGAGGTGTTGGCCAAGCTCCTCAACGAGCACCAGATGATCGAGAAGGTGGACGACTCGAACCGCTTCTTCGAGATCCGGATGCAGGATGGCGCGGACCCGCAGCAGCTGTTGCGGACGATCGTCGCTGCCGGGGTCCCGGTCCAGCGCTTCGAACTCGTGCAGCCGTCGCTGCACCAGATCTTCCTCGAAAAGGTCGGCGCCACAGGTGTGGAGCCGGGGATGAGCGGACATGGCTAAGCTCTGGGTGGTGATCAAGCGCGAGTACCTCGAGCGCGTCCGCACCAAATGGTTCATCATCGCCACGATCTTCGGGCCGCTGTTCTTCGGGGCGCTGATGATCGTGCCGAGCTATCTGTCGGCGCGCACGTTGCGCGACGCGAAGGTCGGGAACCTCCGCATCCTCGACGCCACCGGCACCGGACTCGGCGACCGGGTGGCCGCCAAGATGGCCCTCGCCCAGCAGATGGGCGGCAGCAAGACGCAGGTGATCACACTCACCAGCGCGACGCTGACGGAAGCCGAGAGCACCGCCACGCGCGCGGTGATGCAGAAGAAGGATCAGGGCTACCTGGTGCTCGACAGCACGACGCTCACGCAGCTCACCGCGCGCTACGCGGGGAGCAACGCGTCGTCGATCGGCGAGACCCAGCTCGTGGAGAACGCGGTGCGGCAGTCGCTGCTCCAGAGCCGGCTCGAACAGGCCGGGCTCGACCCGCGCCGCGTGGACTCGCTCACCAAGGTGCGCGTGAACATGTCGGTCGAGAAGATCGACGAGAAGGGACGTGGCGGCTCCGGGCTCGCGAGCGCGATCTTCGGATTCCTCATCGCCTTCCTCCTGTACTTCTCGATCATCTTCTACGGCCAGAACATCATGAGCGGCGTGCTCGACGAGAAGGTGTCGCGCGTCAGCGAGGTGGTGCTCTCGAGCGTCGGCCCGGACACGCTGCTCGCCGGCAAGGTCATCGGCGTCGGCGCGGTCGGCCTCACGCAGCAGGTCGCCTGGATCGGGAGCACCGCGATCCTCTGGAAGGCCCGCGCGTCGGTGATGGCGAAGCTCGGTGTCCCCATGATGTCGATCACCCTGCCGCCGATCGGGATCGGGATGCTGCTGTTGCTGGTGGCGTATTTCGTCCTCGGCTACCTGCTCTACGCCTCGCTCTTCGCCGCGGTCGGGGCGATGTCGGGCGACCAGCAGGAGGCGCGTCAGGCGTCGCAGCCGGTGATCATGCTCCTCGTCGCCGCGATCATCTTCGCCCAGCCGGTGATGTTCGCCCCGATGAGCACGCTGGCGAAGGTGGTGAGCATGCTGCCGGTGACGGCACCGATCATCATGCCGCTGCGGATGAGCGCGACGCAGGTGCCGTGGAGCGAGATCGCGATCTCGCTGGGCGGGGTCGCCGTCGCCTGCGCGGCGGCCATCTGGGCCTCGGCGCGCATCTACCGCGTGGGCCTGCTCATGACGGGGAAGCGTCCGAGCCTGCAGGAACTCGGGCGGTGGATCCGCTACAGCTGAGCCTCGCGCAGCCCTGAAACGACGAAGCGCCGGCGGATGTCCGCCGGCGCTTCATCGTTCGAGCCTCTTCCTACTTCTTCCGCGCGGCGCTGATCAGCGCCTCCATGTGCGAGAGATAGCGCTCCAATGCCTTCCGTCCCGCTGCGGTCAGCCGGTACTCGGTCCGCGGCACGCGCCCCTCGAACCCCTTGGTGCAGTTCACGTAACCGGCGTCCTCGAGCTTCCGCGCATGCACGCTCACGTTGCCGTCGGTGGTCTGCAGCAGCTGCTTGAGCTCGTTGAACGTCAGATGCGTGTTCACCGCCAACGCGCTCACGATCCCGAGCCGGATCCGCTCGTGGATGACCTTGTCGAGGGCGATCGCCACGCTCTCGTCGCCGGCGACCGCGCGCAGCGGCGCCACGGCCGGTGTGGTGCGCTCCCCGCGTCGGGCGCCGGCGTGTCCGGCGGCATGCGCCGCACCCTGTCCCTTAGCCGCCATAGCGCTGTTTGATGAGGAAGCCGAAGAGGAGGTGCAGCCCGCCGAATCCGGCGAGCAGGAGGAGCTGGGCCCGACCGGGCGACATGAATGCCGCGACGCCCAACAGCATGAATATGGCACCCATGATCGGCACCGGCTTGACCGAGGTCGCCCCGCCGGCGGCCACGGCCGCGCCGTAGAGCGTCAGCCAGGTGCCCGGGAGCCAGGCCGTCTGCTCACGCTGGAAGAAGAACGCCGTGAGCACCACCCCCGCGAGCAACGACGGCACGAAGGCGATGACGAACGTCCGCGCCGGGCCCGAACTCAGCGACTGCCGCGTCTCGACCGCCTTGCGGCGGATCGCCCAGCCGGACACCACCACCGCCGCGAAGGCGGAGGAGAGCCAGATCGCGAGCAGGCTCGCGGCATCGAACTCGAAGTGCAGCCCGCGCCCCCACCACCACGCCGCGCACCCGATGCACCCCACGAGCATCATCCCCATCCCCGAGACGCTCGTGAACGACCCCGCACGCTCCATCGTGCTGCGGATGTAGCGCAGGTCGTCGGTGGCCCGCTCCTGCAGACTGCTCGCAGGAAGGGGCACCTTCGGCTCGGGCGTGAGCAACTGCCCCTTCCCGATCACGGTGCGTTTCGACGTCTCTTCGGAGTCGCGCTTTCTCATAGAGCCTTGCGTGGTCCGCCGTGGCGCGCGGAGGTCGGACGACTAGACCGTGGTGGTCGAAGCGGCGCAGTGCTTGTCGAACGCGCCGACGAGGTCGGCCGCGATCTCCTGCGCCGAACGTCCCTCGATCTGCCAGCGCTCGAGCATGAACACCACCTTCCCGTCCTTGAACATCCCGATCTGCGGCGAGCTCGGCGAGTAGCCGGTGAAATACCCCCGCGCCTGACGCGTGGCGTCGGCGTCCTGGCCGGCGAACACCGTGTAGGAATGGTCGGGCTTGGCCGCGTTCTGCAAGGCGAAGGCCACCGCCGGACGCGCGTTGCGCGCCGCGCAGCCGCAGACGGAGTTCACCACCACCAGCGCCGTCCCCTTGTGCTCCTTCAGCTTCGCATCCACCTCGGCGGCCGTGCGCAGCTCCTCAACGCCCAAGCGCGTCAGCTCCTGCCGCATCGGGGTGACCATACGTTCGTCGTACATCATCGCAGCTCGCTCCTTTGGATCGAATGGATCGGTTGCACTACCGGGCCAACGTCAGGATCGCCGCCTGGGGCACCACGAGATACCGCTCGTTCTCGAACGTGATCTCGACCGCCGCCTTGCGGAAGAACAGCGCGTGGTCGCCCACGCGGGCCTGCATCGGAACATAACGGGTATCCTTCGTCCCCGAGATGCGCCACGGCTCGTCGAAATGTTCCTCGACCGCCGGGAGCGGGGTGCCGGGCCCGGTGGCCACGACCATCCCGCCCTGTACCGCCTGATTGTCGACCGCGGTCGCCGGAAGGTAGAGCCCGACCTTCGAGCGTTCGTCCCCTTCCTCGACCTTGATCAGCACGCGGTCGCCGACCACCAGCAACTGCTTGTCGCCCTTGCCCATACGTCGTTCTCCGTCGCGTCTCATCGTACCAGGAACAGCTTGTCCTGCCGCCGGATCGCCCACCGCGGCTTCCCGTCGGCACCCATCACCATATCCTCCTCCTGCGCCATCCGCACCGGCTGGCCGCCCCACTCGGGCACCGGCGTCGTGGCCTGCAGTTCGATCGAGAACCACATGCTCGGGATGACCGTCGCGTCGCCGCGCCCGGGGACCCCGTCCTGATAGTCCCACAGGCCGATCAAGGGTCCGGCACCATGTCCGTTGAGCCCGATCGGGTGCGAGTACATGGTCCCGTCGATCCCCTTCCCCTTCATACGGTCAAGCACCGACTTGAGGATCTCGTTCCCGGTGCGCCCGGGCTTGATCTCCTCCATCGCGATGTCCTGCATGGCGTTGGCGTTCGCCAGCGCCTTCTTGAGCCCCGCCGGCGCGTCGGTCTCCCCCGGCAGCAGCACGTACGCCATGTGCTGCGTGTCGGTGTTGAGCCGCGCCACGGTGATCCCCACGTCGCAATGCAGCACGTCCCCGCGCTGGATGATCGGGTCCTCGCCGAGCTTGTCGCCGCTGACGCCCTTCCGCTGCACTTCGATGCTCGGCTGGAACCACGTCCCGAGCCCCTGATCGTTCACACGCTGCCGCCACCACCACACGAGATCGCTGGTGCGGGTCTTCCCCGGGGTGATGACCTTGGACGAGAACATCTCCTGCGTCATCTGCCAGACCAGCGCCTGCATCCTGGCGTAGAACGCCTCCTCCTCCGGGAGTCGGCTGGCGATGAGCTCGAGCGGGAGCCCTTCGGCGTTCTTGAATCGGGAGGACCAGGTGGTGCCGAGCGCGGCGGTCATCCCCTCGAGCTCACCGCTGGAAAGCCCGTCGGTGAAGGCGAAGGTGCGCGAGCGGTCGATCCCGATGACCTTCGGGCTGCGCTCCTCGATGACCTGCTTGAGGGCGTTCCACTGCTCGTCGCCCCAGAGCTCGGCCTGTCCGCCGCCGACGGCGCCGGAGGCCACGGCCTTCATGGAGCGGCGCGGCGTGAACACCCCGCCCTGCGACGTGCCCCCGAGGGCGATCCGCTCCACGCAGCTCGGCGCGACCGGCGCGCCACTCGCCGCGCACTTGTCGAAGAACACGTAGATCGTGCGACGGCGCGCGGCGAAGGTCTCCGGCGCGACGAGCGCGGGGAAGACCGGGTCCTCGTTGTACTCGCGCATCGGCACGACCCAGAGGTCGATCCCGTGCTTGCGCATCAGCGCCGGCAGGAAGGTGTCGAGCCGCTTCTGCAGCCACTGCTGCTTGAGTACCGCCTGTTCGCGCAACGTGCCGAAGGGGCGTGCGGCGGCGTTCCGCGGGGTCGCGGACGCCCCCTGGGCCCCGAGGGGCGAGGGCGCGAGGGCGAACGTCAGCGCGAGCGCGAACGGCGGCACGCCGAGCCAGCGAGGGGAGCAACGCATCGAGATCCTCTTCGGTGTGGTGGGGAGCCGCTCAGGGTTCGGGAGCGGCCTGATGTTCGGTGGAGGCACGACTGATGCGCACCGCGGTCGAGGTGCGCCCTTCGTTGGCCAGCAGGATCCGTCGCACGATGCTCACCACGACCGCGAGCACGATCGTGAAGAGCAGGATCCCCGCCACGCGGATCACGAGCACGCGCGTCGCGGTGGGGAGCCAATCGCTCATCTCGGCCATCTGCGCCCCCAGGGGCTCGAGCCCCAGCGTGGTGAGGGCGAGACTCACGACGATCTCCGTCCCCGACTCGAGCACCGCGAAGAGCGGCGCGCGCCAGAGCCAGTTGCGGAGTGTGTAATTCCCGATGTGGAGCGTCAGCATCAGGAACAGGAAGGACATCCCCACGAGGAAGGTCCCGCCGATCCAGAGATAGCTGTCGGGCGCACCGTGGGTGAAGGTGTACGAGCGCCAGAGGCGGAGGACGAGTCCCGTGACGAGCGCCATCTGCGGGAGCGAGAGGGAGAGTCGGCGGAACGCCGCCGGATCCTCGAGCTTCCACGCGATGCTGCGCCGCGGGAAGAACTCCGTCACTTCGCGATGACCCCCGCGAGGAAGCTCAGACTCTCCCCCACATGCGCACGCCAGTACGGCCAGTCATGCTTGCCGGGCCACTCGTGGTACACGACGCTCACCCCCGCACGCTCCGCCTCGTAGCGGAAGGCGCGCGACTGATCGGCGAGCCCGTCCTCGGTGCCCACGTCGGCGAAGAGCGCCGGGACGGGCTGCTTGGCCGCCACGAGCCGCTGAAGGCGCCGCGCCGGATCGCGCGGCCACCACCCGGTGCTGTCGCGCCCACCGAACACCGGCGCCACGTACGGCCACATCCGTCCCCACCCCTGCTCGAGCGCCGCCATGTCACCCGCTCCGTACTGCACGGGCGGGGTGAAGGGATGCGGCCCGGCGTAGAGGGGCGACAGCACGCCCGAATGCGACGCGGCGGCCGCGAACTGATTGGGATAGCCGAGCGCGAGCGAGATGGCACCATAGCCGCCCATCGAGAGCCCGGCGATCCCGCGGTGCGCACGGTCGGCCTTGGTCCGGTACTTCCCGTCGGTCCACTGCACGAGGTCGTATGCCACGTAATCGTCGTAGTGCCCCCACGGCACGCAATAGGTGTCGGGGTTCTCGCGCGAGAGCTTGGCCTTCTTGCACTGATCGACGGTGATCAGGAGGTTCCAGGTCGTGTACCACCCGTCGTCGCCGTCGGGCATCACGAGGATCATCTCCGGCGCCCCCTTGGCCACGAGCGAGTCCATGACGGTCTGGATCTGTCCCTGCTTGCTCCAGTTGGTCTCGTCGCCGGTCAGGCCGTGGAGGTAGTAGGCCACCGGATAGCGCTTGGAGCGATCGGCGTCATACGACGGCGGGAGATACACCACCACCGCCTTCTTCACGCCGAGCGCCTGCGACCAGAGCGTGTCGGTGAGGACGCGGCCGCGCGGCCCCGCACCCGCCGACGGCGCCGCCTGTGCGGCCACACGCTGCGGCGCCGACAGGGTGAACGCGCCGATCACACTCCCGACGACGCACGCGGCGCGCACGCCCCGACGCACGCCGACGCCGATCACTTCACCACCGCCACGCACTCGATCTCCACCCGTGCGTTCAACGCCAGCCCGCTCGTCCCGAGCGCGCTGCGCGCCGGATACTTCCCGTTCGCGAAGAAGGTCTTGTACACCTCGTTCATCGCGTCCCACTCCTTCATGTCGGCCATGAACACGGTGCACTTCACCACATGCTCCATGTCGCTCCCCGACTTCTCCAGGACGTCCTTGATGTTGAGCATCACCTGCTTCGTCTCGGCGGCGATCCCGCCCGGGACCACGCCCCCCGCCGCATTGGCCGCCGTCCCGACCTGCCCCGCCAGATAGAGCATGTTCCCCACCCGCACCGCCGGCGAGAAGGGGCGCGTGGTCGGTCCGTAGGGCTGCAGGAACTGCGGCGCCGCGGACGCGCCCGCAGCCGCCGCCTGCGCACCGAGCGCCGCCGGCACGGCGACGACCAGCAGCGTGCCGAGGGCGAACAGCGAACGGAAGAACGCACTGGTGCGGCGCACGAAGGGAGCGGTCTGACGCACTACGAGAGACGGCATCGTCGCGAACTCCGGATGGGGGAGGATGAAACTCGGCGGAACGGCTTAGCGGATCACGTGCCCGAGACGGCCCCACCGGATGTCGGTGATGAACGACACCGGTCGGTCGCTGTCCTTCTGCGGCACGTACGAGTAGTACACGAACAGCGGGCGCCCCCGGACGTTCTCGCGCGGGACGAAGCCCCAGAAGCGGCTGTCCTTCGAGTCGTAGCGGTTGTCGCCCATCATCCAGTAGTGCTTGGGCGGGACCACGAGCGGCCCCCACGTGTCCACCGTGGGCTGCTCCGGCGCCGAGCCGAAGCGCGTGTTCTTGAGCCCCAGCGGCTTCTGCCAGTCGAAGTTCGGGGCGACCATCGAGCCGTCACCCGGCGTCTGGTCGGCCGAGGCGAACCCCTGCCGCTGCGCCTGACCGTTGATGTACACCACGCCCTCGCGCCCGTAGATCGTGTCACCCGGCATCCCGATCAGGCGCTTCACGAGCGTCGGGGTGGGATCGTCGCCGTTGTCGGCCTGGTACGGCGACACGAAGACCACCACGTCGCCGCGCAGCGGATCGGCGTAGCCGGGGAGGTTCACCTTCGTGAAGGGGATGTTCGGTCCGAAGCGGAGCTTGTTCACGAACAGCCAGTCGCCGATCAGCATCGTCGGGATCATCGACCCCGACGGGATCCGGTAGGCTTCCACGAAGAAGGTGCGGAGCACCAGAAAGAGCGCCACCGTGCCGGCGAGCGACTTGAAGTTCTCCCAGATGGTGCGACCGATGTTGCCGGAACCGCCCTTCCCGCTGCGCGCGGCAGCGACGGTCCCCTTCGATTTTGCGGGTGCTTTCTTGGCCACGACGGATGTGGAGATCGGTGTGATGGAGCGCGAGCGGCGTACGCCCTCGGAATCTGCCCTACGGAACGCCGTGGGCAAGGGTTCCAGCTCGGCGGGCGGGCCGCGGCCGAGGGGAAAGCAAGAGAGGCGCACCCCGGAGGATGCGCCCCACTCGTACGACCGTGGAACCGGTCGACTTACTTGACGTGCTTCGAGACTTCCGCCGTCATCTTGAACATGTTGATCTGCTTCCCGCCGAGCACGGCCTTGAGCTTGTCGTCGGGGTTGATCATGCGCTTGTTCTTCGAGTCCTGGCAGCCGTTCTTCTTGATGTAGGCCCAGAGCTTCTTGGTGAGCTCGGTGCGCGGAAGCGGCTTGTCGCCGACGATCGCGGCAAGGGCGGCGTCCGGGGTGACCGGCTTCATGAACGCGGCGTTCGGCGTACGCTTCGCCGCCTTCTTCTTCGCGACCTTCTTCACGGCCTTCTTCACGGCCTTCTTCGCGACCTTCTTCGCAGCCTTCTTCTTGGCAGCCATCGAGAATCTCCTCGAAAGGATGAAGTGATGCAACGCGTGCTCTCGTGCAACGACACGCTCCAACACCTCGAAAGTAATTGCTCCACCAGAGAGCGCAATAGGCAGTTTCCCTCTGGGGCTCCTCTGAGAATCGACGAAATCGCCGTTTTTCCCCTCTGAGACGCCTCTTAGACCGCCTCCAGCGACTCCAAGAGTCGGAGCATCCGCACGTCCGCGGGATCGGGCGAGACGTCATCATCGCCCACCTCCGACAGCTCCGACGGCGTCTCGAGCACGAGCGGGATCCCCTCGGAGATCGGGTCCGCGAGCAGCCAGCGGAAGCACTCGACGCCGATCGCGCCCTCACCGATCCACGCGTGCCGATCCTTGTTCGAGCCGAACGGATGCTGGCTGTCGTTCAGGTGCAGGAACGCGGGTGCCTCGCCGATCGTCTCGACGAACGACGCGAGCACCTCCCGCTGCGCCGCGGCCGAACTCGCGATGTCGTGCCCGCTCGCGAAGAGGTGGCACGTGTCGAGTCCGTAGCCGGTCCGATGCCGCAGCTCCGCCGGGACGCGCGCGAGCATCCGCGCGATCTCCGCCGCCGACCGCCCCATCGTCTTCCCCGCGCCGGCGGTGTTCTCGATCAGCACCCGCGTGCCGCTCGCCGTCTCCGGCACCGCCGCCAGCGCCCGCGCGATCGCGTCCCCCACCTGATCGCACGCGGCATCGGGATCGCCGTCCCCCGCCGAACCGGGATGGAAGCAGAAACCGCCGACGCCGAGCGCGGTGCTCCGCTCGAGCTCCTTGGCCAGCCCGCTCGCCGCGCGCGTGGCCTTCAGCTCCTCGGGCGACGCCGTGTTCAGGACGTACGCGCCGTGCACGATCACATGCCGCGGCAGGATCCCCGCCGCCGCGAGCGCCGCCGTGAACTTGGCCGCACGGTCCGGCTTCACCGTGACCTTCTCGTTGTAGTAGGTCGGGGGCGCGGTGAACAACTGCATGGCCCGCGCGCCGGCGTTCCCCGCGCGCTGCACCGCCATCACGATCCCGCCCGCGTCGCTGGGATGGACGCCGAGGAACCGCTGACTCACGGCTTCCCCTTCGTCTTGCGCGGCTTCGGCGCGAACCCCGGCGGCACCGGATGCCCCCCGGGACCGTCGGGGGCGGGCGTCGTCGGATTGATGTCGATCATCCGCGCCTTCCCGAGGTACTCCACGCTCCGCGGGTTCTCGATCTGCCGCAACCGCTTCACCACCTCGGCGATCCGTCGGGCCTGCGCGACGATCGTCTCCAGCGCCTCCTGCTTCTCCTTCTCGTCGAGCATGTCGTGCTCGATCAGCGACGCGTGCGAGAGGAGCGCGGCGAGCGGATTGTTGATCTCGTGCTGCAGCGCGAGCGAGGTCTCGCCGATCCCGGCCAGATAGCGCGCCTTCCGCAGTTCCTCCTCGGCGGCGCGACGGGCCGCCGACACCTCGATGCGCCGTTCCGCGATGCGCAGACGGGCCTGGAGGTTGTCCGGCGTCACCGGCTTGGACATGTAGTCGTCGGCGCCGGCGTCGAGCACCGCGGTGAGATCCTCGCTGGTGTCGCGCGCGGTCACGATCAGGACGAACGGCTCGTCGCCCTTCTCCGACGCCCGGATGCGACGACAGAGCGCGAGCCCGTCGAGCCGCGGCATCTCCCAGTCGAGGATCAGCAACGGCGCCGGCGCCGCCTGCCACGCGTCCCATGCCGCCTCACCGTCGGCGACCATCGCCGTGACCGTGTGACCGGCCTGCGTGATCACATGCGCGAGCAGCACCCGCATCGTCGGATCGTCGTCGGCCAACAATACGTTCAGTGGCACGTCAGCAGCTCTCGGGTCGCCAGTGGGGGTTCTGCGCCGCGGTCGCCGTACGCGACTAGCGGATCGTGCCCGTGCGAACGAACGCGCGCGGCTGCTCGCGATCGTCCACCGCTTGATTCCACGCGACCGCCACCCGATCCCCGCGCAGCGTCACCAACGGCGGCGAGAGGAGCGGGATGGACGCCTGCACGTCCGACCGCGCTGCTGAAATCTGTCCCGTCGAGGTCAGGAGCGCGAGACGGACCGACGATTTCGTCCCCGCCCGCTCGGCGTACACGACCACCACGCGCGCGCCCGAGGCCGCCACCGCGGCCGGGGCGATCGAGTCGCCGCGCACCACCTCCACCGCCGCGCCGAACCCCGCGCTCCCCGGTGCCCACGTCGCCAGGCGCGTCACCCACCCCTTGGCGTCGGGCACCGAGTAGGCGATCCGCAACGTCCCGGTCGCGGTGTCCGCCTCGAGTCCGGGCAGCGCGCGGTCGCACCAGGCGGCGCCCCGGTCGGCAGGCTCCACCGCGACCGGTTCACGCCAGTTGAGTCCCTCGTCGTCGGAGCGTGCGACCAGCAACCGAATCCCGCCCCCGGCGACCGGCGCCCACCACGCCGCCCACGCGGTGTCGCCGCGGGCGCGGATCGTCACGAGCGAGCCGGCGCAGCGATCGCCCGCCGGCGGGAGCGGGGCCTCCCAGCGCTCCACCACGCCGGGACGGTTCCCGGCGTCGAGCACGAGTTGCGCGCCGGGCAGCAGGACCGCCTGCGACTCGGTCGCCCGCTCCCAGCGGACCGGACCGGCGTCGCACCCCATCAACAGGAGAGCGGCGGCAGCGCCGGAGACCGAGCGTCGGATACATGCAATTGGGAGGATCACGCCGGAGAATACCTGAACGACCGCCCGAACGTCACGGGGGGACCCCGCCCCCACTCTCCGCGGACGGCACTGTCACGGTATCTTTCGAGGCTGGCCCACCACGGGCCACCTCGTCGCTCTCCCACAAGCTCGGAACCCGCCATGTCCTCGACTCCGCATACCGGCATCCGCCGGATCCCGCCGACCGTCAACGAGCCGATCAAGTCCTACGCCCCCGGCTCCCCCGAACGCGCCGACGTGAAGGCGCGCCTCGCGGCCATGGAGAAGGAGTGCCCCGAGATCCCGCTCGTGATCAACGGCAAGGAGATCCGCACCGGCGACGTGGCCAAGGCCACCTCCCCGCACAAGCACGCCCATGTGACCGCCACCTGGCACAAGGCCACCACCGCCGACGTCCAGGCCGCCACCAAGGCCGCCACCGAGGCGCAGCGCGAGTGGGGGAACTGGACGTGGGAGGACCGCGCCGCCGTCTTCCTGCGCGCCGCCGACCTCCTGAGCACCACCTGGCGCAGCACCCTCAACGCCGCCACCATGCTCGGCCAGTCCAAGACCATCTTCCAGAGCGAGATCGACGCCGCCTGCGAGATGGCCGACTTCTGGCGCTTCAACGTGCAGTTCGCCTCCGAGCTCGTCGCCGAACAGCCGATCAGCGGCCCCGGCGTCTGGAACCAGACCGACTACCGCGGCCTCGAAGGGTTCATCTACGCCGTCTCGCCCTTCAACTTCACCGCGATCGGCGGCAACCTCCCCACCGCGCCCGCGCTGATGGGCTCCACCGCCGTCTGGAAGCCCGCCGGCACCGCGATCCTCTCCGCGTACTACACGATGCAGCTCCTCCGCGAGGCGGGGCTCCCCGACGGCGTGATCAACTTCGTCCCCGGTGACGCCAACACCGTCAGCGACGTGGCCCTCAACAGCCGCGACCTCGCCGGCGTGCACTTCACCGGCAGCACCGCCGTCTTCAACTCGATGTGGCAGCGCATCGGCTCCGACGTGGGCCGCTACAAGTCGTACCCGCGCATCGTCGGCGAGACGGGGGGCAAGGACTTCATCATCGCCCATCCGTCGGCCGACGCGAGCGCGGTGGCCGTCGGCCTCGTCCGCGGCGCCTTCGAGTACCAGGGACAGAAGTGCTCCGCCGCGAGCCGCTGCTACATCCCCAAGTCGCTCTGGCCCGCCGTGCGCGACCAGGCGCTCGCCATGATGCAGGACATCCGCATGGGCGACGTGAACGACTTCCGCAACTTCATGGGCGCCGTCATCGACAAGAAGGCCTTCGGCCGCATCAAGGGCTATCTCGACGACGCCAAGCAGAACGCCAAGATCCTCGGCGGCGGTGGCTGCGACGACTCCAAGGGCTGGTTCGTGGAACCGACCCTCATCCAGACCGAGAACCCGGGCTATCGCCTGCTCTGCGAGGAGATCTTCGGCCCCGTCCTCACGGCCTACGTGTACGACGACGCCAAGTGGAGCGAGACGCTCAAGATCGTCGACGAGACCTCGCCCTACGCCCTCACCGGCGCCGTCTTCGCGCAGGACCGCAAGGCGGTGCACGAGGCGCATCACGTGCTCCGCAACGCCGCCGGCAACTTCTACGTGAACGACAAGTGCACGGGCGCCGTGGTCGGGCAGCAGCCGTTCGGTGGCGCGCGCGCTTCGGGCACCAACGACAAGGCGGGCTCCAAGCTCAACCTCGTCCGCTGGACCAGCGCCCGCACCATCAAGGAGACCTTCAATCCGCCGACGGACTACCGCTATCCGTTCATGGGGGCGGAGTGACCCGAGTCCGCTACGTCACGCTCGACGTCTTCACCGATCGCGCGTTCGGGGGGAACCAGCTCGCCGTCTTCCCCGACGCGCGTGAGATCCCGGAGGAGTTGCTGCTCACCATCACGCGTGAGTTCAACTACTCGGAGACGACCTTCTGCTATCCGCCGAGCGACCCGCGCTTCGCGAGCACGGTGCGCATCTTCACCCCGGGCGCCGAAGTCCCCTTCGCCGGTCATCCGACCGTCGGCACCGCGATCGCCTTGGTGCAGCTCGGCCTCGCGGGCACGCCGGACGGTGAATCGCAGTTGCTGCTCGACGAGAAGGTCGGCCCCGTCCCCGTGACGGTCCGCGCCACGCCCAACGGCGCGGCCTTCGCCCAGTTCTCCGTCGCGAAGCTTCCCGAGTTCGGACCGCCGGCCCCGTCGCGCGGCAAACTCGCCGAGATCCTCTCGCTCGACGCCGAGGACATCCTCGGCGCGCCGACCGCGCCCGCCGGTGTCTCCTGCGGGCTCCCCTTCCTGATCGTGCCGCTGCGATCGGTGGACGCCGTCGCGCGCGCCCGCGTGCGCCTCGACGCGTGGGAGAGCACCCTCAAGAACAGCTGGGCGTCGGAGCTGTTCGTGTATGCCAAGGATCCGAACGGCGGCGAGAACCATCTGCACGCCCGCTGCTTCGTTCCGGGGCTGAACGTCCCCGAGGACCCCGCCACCGGTTCGGCGAACGCCTGTCTCGCCGGCTACCTCGCCAGCAAGAGCAAGGTCGCCGACGGCACCCTGCGCTGGACCGTCGATCAAGGGGTGGAGATGGGACGCCCGAGCCGTCTGGAGATCGAGGCCGACAAGTCCGGCGGCGCGATCACCGCCGTGCGCGTGGGCGGACACGCGGTGATGGTCTGCGAGGGCACGATCGCGATCTGATCGAGCGGCGTCTCAGGAACGAAGCGGGCGCCGGGATCTTCCCGGCGCCCGCGTTCTCATTCCACCGCGACCGCTTGAGTTTCGTTCGAACGTCGCCCGGACGGATCGAACGCCCGCATCCCCGCGTGCCACGACACGGTACGATTGCGCCCGCTCCGCTTGGCCACGTACAACGCCTCGTCGGCGCGCGCGCGGAGCGTCGCCAGTACTTCATCGGACCGGGCCTCGTCGGACGCGACACCGATGCTGATCGTGATCGAACGCTCGCCCCCGAGACTGCGGAACGCCCGCGTGCGGAACGCGTGGTGCACACGCTCGGCCAGGATCATCGCCCCTTCACCGTTGGTGTCCGGCGCGAGGATCGAGAATTCCTCGCCCCCGGTGCGCGCCACCACATCGCCCAGACGCGCCGTCTCGCGGAGCAGTTCGCCGATCTCGCGCAGCACTTCGTCGCCGGTGAGATGACCGTAGTCGTCGTTCACCGCCTTGAAATGATCGACGTCCAACGCGAGTACCGCCATCGCATGCCCACCGCGCACCGCACGCGAGAGTTCGCGCGTCGCCATCTGGTCGAAGCCGCGTCGGTTGAAGCACCCCGACAGCGCGTCCGTGAGCACGATCGCCTCGAGCTTGCCGCGCATCCGGTTGTAGGCGCGTCCGACCATCGTAATCGAGTCGGGGACGGGATCCAACGATGTGTCGTACTCCTGCGAGAAATCCCCCTCCTGCGCCCGCTCGAACACATGCACGATCCGCTCGAGCCGCGCGGTCATCGTCCCCTGCAGCGTCACGAAGACGAGCGTCCCGAGGAGATAGAGCGAGAGGTCCCAGAACTGCTCCGCCGGCGAGGCGATCATCCCCGTCGCCGACGCGATCAGCACGAGGATCGTGTAGAACAGCCCGATGCAGGCCAGGTTGTAGATCGTCGCCTTCACGCCGAAGTACAGCTGCGTCATCTGCACCGTGAACACCGACACGATCAACGCCCGCTGGTAGTCGGCCGCCGGCGTCGTCAGGAAGGTCACACCGAACAGCAGCAGCATGTCGCAGACGACGTTCACGATCACGATCGTCCCGACATCGGCGTTCCGATGGCGGCGCAGCCACACCATCTGCAGCTGGATCCAGAGCAGATAGAGCACCACCAGCATCGCCGAGACCTCCAGCGCGCGGTGCGTGCCGATCCGCCGCGACACCACCGACTCGGCGGAGATCACCCCCCACCACTTGAGCGCGATCATCCCCACCGCCACGAGTGCGACGAACGCACGACGGAACCGAGCCTGCCAAAGCAGAATCTCGGCGTTCACCAGATGCGTGACTGGTGAAACGGAGTTGGTCGGTGTCGAGATTTTCGTCGTTGCGGTGGGAGACCTCTTAATGGACGACCGTCCACCGGAACGCGCAAGCCCCCGCGCTCTACGCGCGGGGGCCTGGGTGGCGCGAAAGTGATCGGAGGCTAGAAGCGCGCTTCCAGATAGAGATCCAGACGCGTCTGCTTCTTCGGGTAGATCCCGCGCGACAGGTCGATCCGGAACAGTCCGTCGAGGAAGCTCGCGCCCACACCCGCACCGGTCATGGGGCGCCCCTGCTGGCTCCACTTCCGTCGGTCGCCGGCCCACCCGATATCCGCGAACACCACCGGGCGCGCGACCGCCGTGCTCGTCCCGAGCTCGGCGCGCGTCATCCAGAACGCATCGCCGGCACCGGTCAGCGCCGTCTGTCCGCGGATCGTCTGCGACCCGCCGAGATAGAACAGACGCTGCGTCGGCACGGTGCCGACCGTCCATCCGCCGCTCGTCGTGAGCGCGCCGGCGAAACGCCCGAAGCCCTTGGACAGCGTCAGGTCCACGAGACCACGTCCGTACGCGAGATCACCGCCGGCCCCTTCCACACGCACGTCGTTCAACACGCGCCATCCCTGCGGATCGATCCCCATCGAGTTGCGCAGCTTCACCGACGCGCCGTACTCCGTCACGCGGTTGGCGAGCGGATTGCCGATGAAGCGCACATCGTTGCCGCCGCCGAACAGCGTCCAGCGCGAGTTCACGTCGGCCTTCCACTGCTGCTCACCGAAGAGCCGCCATTCCATCTGCCCCCACTTCTCCGTGGTCCCCACGATGTCGGCACCCCACGTCCGGAAGTAGGCCCCTTCATCGCGCGCATAGAGCAGGCCGCCGAGCGAGGCGCCGAAATCGAGCGGCGTCCCCCAGTCGTTCATCACCGCGAGGCGTCGGTACACCGAACCCTTGATCGTCGATCGACCGTTGGTCCGCGACAATCCGAACTCGCCGTTCAGCTGTCGATCCGCGAGCGCTGCCCGCACGCCGAGCGACGCCGTGTATCCCTTGCCCAGCACACTCGAGGCGACGATCCCCGTGCCGAACCCTTCCACGCGGTTGTAACGCGTCTGCGAGAGCCCGTACTCGAACTGGACCTGCTGCGGACCCCACCCGGGCTGCAGGCCGAAACCGAGCGCCTTCACCAGACTCTCA
>CAZAGK010000005.1:0-74531 GCA_964484775.1 uncultured Gemmatimonas sp.
GCGGCGATCGTTGCGCACCCCGTTGACCATCTGCAGGAGGCGCTGCGGCTCGGTGAAGTGCGGGGCGAGGTCCTGGAGCGATTCCCACGCGCGATGCGGGCGACGGATCATCCCGCCGAGCGCGTCGTTGGCGAGGATGATGCGTCCGTTGGCGTCGGCGATGATCACCGGCTCCTCGGCGTGCTCCACCGCCGCGCGCACGCGCAGCAACTGGCTCTCGGCGATGAGCACGCGCACGGCGCGGATCTGCAGGATGAGATCGGTGAGCGACGCACCGACGGCGCGAGCGAGCGCGATCTCGCGCGGCTCCCACGGCGAGGCGGTGTCGCGCACGATCTGATGCCACTCGGCGAAGGAGCGGCGGGGCGAGAGCTCGAGCGGATCGTTCCCGAGGATGACCTTGTTGGGATCGCCGCCCCAGGTGACGTCGTGCAGCTGTTCCTTGCGGAACCAGGCGAGGTACTCGCCGGTGCCGGCGGCGAGTTCGATGGCGAGCACGCCGCTCGCGAGCGGGGAGATGGAGGCGAGCCCCGGATTGAGCCGCGAGATCGAGTTGCACTGGAAGAGCGCCCCTTCGTTGCGCCCCTGCAGCCACGAGAAGAGGGAGCGGATCTCGACGGTGGAGGGGACGTCGCCGGCGGTCATGAGTTCGCCCTCGTACATCAGGGCGGCGCCGGTGGCGTCGAGCGGCTGGAGCAGATGGCGCGGGTTGTCGAACAGCGCGAGGCGCCAGTCGCCGCCCTGCGCGGTGGCCTCGATGACCCGATGTTCGAGGCGCCGCACGAGCACCTCGGCCTGTGCCTCGGCGAAGTTCTCGAGCGCGGAGATGCGGGTGGAGATGACATCGGCGAGCAGTTCGCAGGCCGCGCGGTACTCACCCGAGACCATCTTCGGCGAGTAGTTGTGGCAGGCGATGAGCCCCCAGAGGCGGCCGTCGTGCACGAGCGAGGCGACGAGGGTCGCCGTGACGCCCATGTTCTTGAGGTACTGGAGGTGCACCGGCGACATCGAGCGCAGGGTGCACATCGACATGTCGAGGTCCTGTCCAGTTGCCGGCGAGAAACGCGGGACGAGGGGGACCGGCTGGTAGTTCACATCGACGAGCAGGCGGACGCGGTTGCGCAGGTAGAGCTCGCGGGCGCGCTGCGGGATGTCGGTCGCCGGGTAGTGGCGCCCGAGGAAGGCCTCCAGATGAGTCTCGCGGGCCTCGGCGATGATCTCGCCGTGGCCGTCGGCGTCGAATCGGTAGACCATGACACGGTCGTAACCGGTCAGATCGCGGAGCTCCCGGACGACGGCGTCGGCGAGCGCCGGGATCGAATGGGCCGAGCCGATGAGCTGGACCGCATTGGTGAGGCGGTTCCCGAGCCCTCCGCTGTTGCGGCGCTGGGGGCCGGCGACGAGTTGTTCGATCTCGACCACCAGCCCGACACGCGGGATCCGGTGGATGTGCGCGGTCCCGTGCAGCGGCTCCCCCCGGACCGTGACGGTGCAGGCCATCGGGATCGGGGCCGCGAGGGTCTCCGTGGCGGCCAGTTCGCGCACGCGTTCGGCCAGGTCGCCCCCGAGGGCGCTCAGCGGGGTCCCCAGGAGCTGGTCCAGCGGGATCCCGAGGAGCTCCCCGACGTTGCCCGATGCCTGCTCCACCCGCAAGGAGGTCTCCCCGAGCACCAGGAGGAGTCCGTGCGGCTGGATCGAGGCGGCCAGATGGATCAGCTCCCGCTCACAATTCGTGAGGTTCGCCGATCCAAAGGCTGGCTGTTCGAGGGGGTGTTCCAAGAGGGGGAGGCTGGGGTGAGGTAACCTGTCGCAAACATATATGGCTGTTGGGACAAGGGACCGAAAGTACCCAAATCCCTGGTGCCCTGTCGGGGTTTCTAAAAGTGTCAAGGGGGTTAGACGTAAGCCCCCCGTGACAGTTCGTGTTCCCTGCCCTATATTCGCAAAATGATGCCGGAATCGGCCGTTCAAGAGGAGGGTGCTGTGCACACGCGCCCGATGGTGATCGGAACACGGGCGAGCAAGCTCGCCCTGTGGCAAACGGAGCACGTCCGGTCGCTGCTCATGCAGCGGAATCCGGGGCTCGATCTGACGTATACGCGGATCACGACCAAGGGGGACGCGATCACCGATCGACCTCTGGCCGAGATCGGGCGCAACTCGCTCTTCGTGGCGGAGATCGAGGATGCGTTGCGCGAAGGGCGGATCCGATTGGCGGTGCACAGTGCGAAGGATCTGCCGTCGACGCTCGCGCCGGACATGGCGGTGGGCGCGTTCATGGAACGTGCCGACGCGCGCGATGTGCTGGTCTCGGCGGGGCATGTGCCCTTCGATCGACTCCCCTCGGGCGCGCGCGTCGGGACGAGCAGTCCCCGTCGCAACTGTCAGTTGCGGGCGTGGCGCAGCGATCTGCAGCTCGTGGACATCCGCGGCAACGTGGACACGCGGCTCGAGAAGCTGCGGCGTGGGGACTACGACGCGATCGTGCTCGCGGCGGCGGGACTCGAGCGACTCGGACTGTCGTCGGTGGTGACGGAGTACTTCGCCGTGGACGCGATGATCCCGGCGGTCGCACAGGGCGCGCTGGCGGTGGAGATCCGCGCCGGCGATGACGAGGCGGCGGCGCTCGTCGCGACGCTCGACGACCCGACCACCTCGGTGGCGGTCCGCGCCGAACGGGCCTTCCTCGCGGCGATGGGGGCGGGGTGCAATGCTCCGCTGGCCGCCCATGCGCGAGTGGTGGGGCAACAGCTGATGGTGTCGGCGTTGATCGGCTCGAGCGACGGAACGTTGCTCACCGCCGATGCGCGCGGCACGCTGGGTGAAGCAGAGGCGCTGGGCGCCGACCTGGCGAAGCGCCTGACGGCGGATGGTGGCGCCGCACTTCTGAAGGGCGTGGCCCGGGATCACGGATAGCCATGGAACCGACCGCCGCAGCGAATGCCTTGGGCCACACTCCCGCGTTCCCGCTGGACGGACGGCGCATCGTGGTGACGCGCCCCGCGTCGCAGGCGACGCGCCTGATCGATCAGCTGCGGGCGGGGGGCGCGCGGCCGATCGCCTGCCCGGCGATCGCGACGGTCGAACCGGAGAGCTGGGCGCCGCTCGACGCGGCGCTGGCCACGCTCGGCGAATACCGATGGGTGCTCTATTCGAGCGCGAACGCGGTGGAGGCGGTGGCGGGGCGATTGGCATTGCAGAAGGAGAGCGGCGGGGCCGGCGATGCCGCGGTGGCGGCCATCGCAGCGGTGGGACGCGCCACGCGCGACGCGGTGACGGCGCAAGGATGGCACTGCGACTTCGTGCCCTCGCGCGCCGATGGCGACTCGCTCGCCCGAGAGCTCCCCTTCGCCGTGGGCGACAAGGTCCTCTGGCCGCGGGCGGACATCGCGCGGTCGGGACCGGTCGAGCGGCTGCGAGCGCGTGGCGCGATCGTCGAAGTGGTCGAGGCGTATCGGACCGTGACCGATCCGGCGTTGCGCGAGGTCGTCAGCGCGCTGCAGGGCCACCAGGTGGACGCGCTCACCTTCGCGAGCCCGTCGGCGGTGCGGAACTTCATGTCCGCGCTCCGCGAGGCCGGTGTGCGCCCGGAGTGGCTCACCGAGCAGGGACCGGTGGTGGCGTCGATCGGACCCGTGACGTCGGCCGCGGTGCGTGACGTGGGGCTCACCGTGCATGCGGAGTCGACCTCGGCCGACGACGAAGGTGTGGTGAAGGCGCTCATCCGCTGGTTCTCGGAGCACGCGGTTCCCTTCTGGAGATGACGATGTTCGAAACGGAACGCGAGCAAGGAGTGGCCGCGGGCCCGCTCCGCATGCGCCGGTTGCGCCGCACGAGCGCGCTGCGCGACATCGTGCGCGAGACGACGCTCTCGGTGGACGACTTCATCCACCCGCTGTTCATCACATCGGGGACGGGCTTCGAGAAGCCGATCGAGACGATGCCGGGACATTCCCAGCGCTCGGTGGACCGCCTCGACGCGGAGATCGACGAACTGCTGGCGCTGCGGATCCCCGCCGTGCTGCTGTTCGGCATCCCGGCGGCCAAGGACGCGCGTGGCACCTCGGCGTACGATCCGGAGGGCCCGGTGCCGCGCGCGACGCGCGCCATCAAGGCGCGCGCGCCGGAGATGATCGTGATGGCCGATGTGTGCCTCTGCGAGTACACCAGCCACGGACACTGCGGCGTGCTGGTGGACGAGTCGGGGGATGTGCGCAACGACGAGACGCTCGAACTGCTCGGCATGGCCGCGGTGGCGTATGCCGAGGCGGGCGCGGATGTCATCGCCCCGAGTGCGATGATGGATTTCCAGGTCGCGGCGATCCGGCGGGCGCTCGATGCCGCGGGCTTCGGGCATATCCCGATCCTCAGCTACGCCGCCAAGTACTCGTCGGCGTTCTATGGACCGTTCCGCGCGGCGGCGGAGAGCACGCCGACCTTCGGTGATCGGCGCGCCTATCAGATGGACCCGGCCAATGCGCGTGAAGCGATGCGCGAGGTCGAGCTGGATGTGGCCGAGGGCGCCGACATGCTGATGGTGAAGCCTGCGGGAGCGTACCTCGACATCATCCGGCAGGTGCGCGATCGTTGGGGGCACCCGCTGGTCGCCTATCAGGTCAGCGGCGAATACGCGATGCTCAAGGCGGCGGGACGACTCGGCTGGCTCGACGAGCGGCGTGCGGCGCTCGAGTCGCTGATGGCGATCCGGCGTGCCGGAGCGGACGCGATCATCACCTATTACGCGAAAGAGGCAGCTGCATGGCTGGCGGACCGATGACCGACGCTGTCGAGACCCACGCGGCGACCAGTGCCACGCTCTTCGCTGCCGCGCAGCGGGTGATCCCCGGTGGCGTGAACAGTCCGGTGCGGGCGTTCCGGAGCGTCGGGGGGACGCCGCGGTTCATCGCGGAAGCCTCGGGCGCGTGGCTGATCGACGAGGATGGGAACCACTTCGTGGACTACGTGCTGAGCTGGGGTCCGATGATCCTCGGGCACGCGCACCCCGAGGTGGTCGCCGCGATCTCGCATCAGGCAGGGAAAGGCACGTCGTACGGCGCTCCGACGGCGTTGGAGACGCGACTCGCCGAGATGGTGATCGCGATGGTGCCGTCGGTGGAGATGGTGCGGTTCGTCTCGAGCGGGACCGAGGCCACGATGAGCGCGGTGCGGCTCGCGCGCGCCTTCACCGGCCGGACCAAGGTGCTGAAGTTCGCCGGCTGCTATCACGGGCACGCGGACGCGTTCCTCGTGCAGGCGGGCTCGGGGGTCGCGACGCTCGGCCTCCCCGACAGCCCCGGTGTGACGCCGGGGACGGTCGCCGATACCCTCACCTGCGCCTACAACGACCTCGCGGCCGCCACGGCGATCGCCGAGTCGCACCAGGATTCGCTCGCGGCGATCATCGTGGAGCCTGTGGTGGGGAACATGGGGCTCGTGCAGCCTCTCCCGGGCTATCTCGAAGGGCTGCGTGCGCTCGCCACGAAGACCGGTGCGCTACTGATCTTCGATGAGGTGATGACCGGGTTCCGGGTGGCGGCCGGCGGCGCGCAAGCGCATTTCGGGATCACACCCGACCTGACCTGCATGGGGAAGGTGATCGGCGGCGGACTTCCGGTGGCCGCGTACGGCGGGCGCCGTGACATCATGGCCGCGGTCGCCCCGTCGGGGAAGATGTATCAGGCAGGGACGCTCTCCGGGAATCCGATCGCGATGGCGGCGGGGATCGCCACGTTGAGCGAACTCCAGGCGCCGGGAACCTACGAGAAGCTCACGCGGACCGCCGAACGCGTGGTGGAGATCGTGCGCAACGCCGGCGCCGCGCATGGCGTGCCGGTGACGGCGTCGAACGTCGGGAGCATGTGGGGCTTCTTCCTGTGCGAGGGGCCCGTCACGGACTACGAGAGCGCGAAGGCGGCGGACACCAGGAAGTACGCCACCTTGTTCCACACGTTGCTCGAGCACGGGGTGTACATCGCGCCGTCGCAGTTCGAGGCGGGCTTCGTGAGCACCTTCCACGGCGATCGCGAGCTCTCGGTGACGGCGGCGGCCTTCGACGCCGCGTTCGAGGCGGCCGCAGCGGTCTGAGCCTCACCAGCAGGTGAGAGAACGGGGGCCCGCGGCGATCGCCGCGAGCCCCCGTTTCGCATCGTCCCGCCCGTGCGCGATCAGTTCACGACGGGGCGCGAGAGACTCTTCACGAGGCGATACATGAACTCGTTCGAGTCGTAGAACGCACGCTGCGGGATGCGCTCGTTCATCCCGTGGGCGTTGGTCTCGCCGTAGAACTGTCCGGCGACGCCGAAGGTGGGGATCCCACGGTTGCGGAGATACGAGCCGTCGGTGGCGCCGGCGCTCATCGTGGGGATGACGCCGATCCCGGGCCACATCTCCTGCGTGACGCGGTCGAGCTCGCGCATCAGCGCGGGCGAGGCCATGGTCGTCGGGCTGTTGCGCGGCTCGCGCGAGGCGGTGACGGTGACCTTGGGATCGCCAATGACCTTGGTGATGGTGGCGAGGACCTCCTTCACATCGGCATCGGGGAGGAGGCGGCAGTTGATGTTCGCCTTGGCGCGCTGCGGGAGCGCGTTCCGGGCGTGGCCGCCGTCGAGCATCGTCGCGACGCAGGTGGAGCGCATGGTGCCGTTGTAGACCGGATCCTCGGCGAGAGCGTTGGTGGCGGCGGCGTCCTTCTCGTTCTCGGCGATCGCGGTCATGGCCCAGCCGATCTTGGGGTCCACCAGCGGTGCGGTGCGACGGAAGTACTCGCGGGTGATGTCGTTGAGGTGCACCGGGAAGTCGAAGGCCCCGACCTTCACGAGCGCGGCCGCGAGGTGGGTGATGGCGTTGTCCTTCACCGGCCGCGAGGAGTGCCCGCCGGGGTTCGTGCTCTCGAGGGTGATGTCGAGGACCTTCTTCTCCGCCGCCTGGATCTCGTGCGCGATGTACTTGCCGTCGCGGACGCGTCCGTTCCCGCCCTCGTTGAGCGCGTACTCGGCGTCGATCAGCGTCGGGCGGTTCTTGAGGATCCAGTCGACGCCGTTGTTGGGGTTCCCTTCCTCGTCGGTCGTGAGGGCGACGATGATATCGCGCTCGGGGACGAACCCCTCGGCCTTCATCCGCATGATCAGGGCGAGGTCGATGGCGGCATCGTCCTTGTCGTCGGCGACGCCGCGGCCGTAGAAGGTGCTGTCCTTCTCGGTGAAGGTGTAGGGCGGGAGTGTCCAGTCCTCGGGCTTGGCCTCGACCACATCGAGATGCGCGAGGAGCATGATCGGCTTCTTGGTGGCGGGCTTGCCGCGCAGTCGGGCGATCAGATTCCCCTTCCGCGGGGCGTTCTCGACCACCACGACGTCCGAATCGGGGAAGCCGGCCTTCTTGAGGTGCGCCGCCATGGCCTTGGCCGCGACGAGGGTGCTCCCGTTGCTCTCCTGGGTGTTGATCTCGATGAGTTCCTTGAAGAGATCGTGGGCGAGGGTGTCCCACTTGGTCAGCACGCGCTTGGTGGCGGGGCCTTGGGCGCCGAGGGGCGTCGTGAGGGGGGACGCCAGGGTGGCGGCGGCGAGGAGCAGGAGGGCGCGGCGGAGGGAACGGGGACGCATCGGGGCGAACCTCGCGGGGCGGGGAGCGGGGACTGCGAGCAGGAACGGGGGGCGGAGGCCAGCGGGAGAGGCGCGTGGCGCGTATCTTTGCCGACCTACCTTGCGTGAAACCTAAGAGCCACGAGCCGATGCTTCAAACGCCTGAGATGGACGCGAATCCGAACACCGGACGATCCCTTCCCCTGCTCCTCCTGCTGTTCGTGGGGAGCGGGTGCGCCGCCCTGATCTACGAGATCGTCTGGTTCCAGCTGCTCCAGCTGGTGATCGGCTCCTCGGCGATCTCGCTGGGGGTGCTCCTCGGGACCTTCATGGGCGGGATGTGCCTGGGCAGTCTGCTCCTCCCGAAGTACGTGTCGCGTGCCGATCATCCGCTGCGGGTCTACGCCAAGCTGGAGCTCGGGATCGGCGTGATGGGGGTGCTCGTGCTGGTGCTCGTGCCGCTGATCGGGCGGGTGTACATCGGCGCGTCCACCGGGGGCTTCGTGGAGGTGCTCCTGCGGGCCACGGTGGCGGCGATCTGCCTGCTCCCCCCGACCCTGCTGATGGGGGCGACCCTTCCGGCGATCGCGCGTTGGGTCGAGAGCACGCCGAAGGGGGTGTCTTGGCTCGGCTTCTTCTACGGCAGCAACATCGCGGGCGCCGTCTTCGGCTGCCTGCTGGCAGGGTTCTACCTCCTGCGCACGACGGACATGCGGGTGACGACCTTCGTCGCGGTGGCGATCAACGTCGCCGTGGCGCTGGCGGCGCTGGCTCTGGCGGGGCGTTCGAGCTACGCCGCCACCGCCGAGAGTGCCGAGAGTCCGGCCGCGGCGACTCCGATGGATCGCGCGGTGCTCGTGACGATCGCGCTCTCGGGGATGTGCGCGCTGGGCGCCGAAGTGGTGTGGACGCGTCTGCTCTCGCTGATGCTCGGCGCCACGGTGTACACCTTCTCGATCATCCTGGCGGTCGTGCTGCTGGGGCTCGGGATCGGCAGCAGCATCGGATCGGCCATGTCGCGGGGGACGATGCGCCCCAAGGTGGCACTGGGCGTGGCGCAGCTCATGGTCGCCTTCGCGGTGACGTGGACGGCGCTCAACATCTCCGACTCGCTCCCGTTCTGGCCAGTGAATCCGTCGCTGCTGACGAACCCGTGGATCTTCTTCCAGTTCGACATCGCGCGCTGCGTGTGGGCGTTGCTGCCGGCGACCATCCTGTGGGGTGCGAGCTTCCCGCTGGCGCTCGCCGCGTCGGCGCGGAAGGGGAGCGACTCGGGAGCGTTGGTGGGGAAGGTCTACGCCGCGAACACGGTGGGGGCGATCCTCGGCGCGTTGCTGTTCAGCATCGTGCTGATCCCCTGGAAGGGGACGCAGGTCGCGCAGCAGGTGATCATCGTGCTCGCCGTGGTGTCGGCACTGGTCGTGCTCGTCCCCGCCCTGCTCGGCGATGCCGCGCCGGCGACCGGGGCGAAGGGCTCGGTGACGCCGCGCCGCTCGTCGCCGCTCGGCGCGATGGGACTCGGGGCCGGACTGCTGCTCGCGCTCTGGTGCGTGAAGAGCGTGCACAAGGTACCGGATGGCCTCGTGGGCTACGGCCGATATCTCCCGACCTACTCCGTGCTCCCGAACTTCCTGTACGTGGGCGAGGGGATCAACAGCACCGTCGCGGTGTCGGAGCTCGCCAACGGGGATCGCAACTTCCACGTGGCGGGGAAGATCGAGGCCTCGACCGAGCCGCAGGACATGCGCCTGCAGCGCATGCTCGGGCATCTTTCCGCGCTCGCGACGCCGAAGCCCAAATCGGTGCTCATCGTCGGATTCGGTGCGGGCGTGACGGCGGGGTCGTTCGTGACCTACCCCGAGATCGACCGGATCGTGATCTGCGAGCTCGAGCCGTTGATCCCGACGAACGTGGGGCCGTACTTCGAGAAGCAGAACTACAACGTGGCCAACGATCCGCGCACGCATATCGTGTACGACGATGCGCGGCACTTCGTGCTCACCACCAAGGAGAAGTTCGACGTGATCACGTCGGACCCGATCCATCCGTGGGTGAAGGGCGCGGCGACGCTGTACACGAAGGAGTACTTCGAGATGGTCAAGCGCCATCTGAAGCCGGGCGGAGTGGTCTCGCAGTGGGTGCCGATGTACGAGAGCCACGCCGAGGCGGTCCAGAGCCAGATCGCGACCTTCCTGGATGTGTTCCCGAACGGCACGGTGTGGGGGAACACGCAGAACGGCCGCGGCTACGATCTGGTGCTGATCGGCACGGTGGAGCCGACGGTCATCGACATCGACTCGATGAACGTGCGCATCGGGAATCCGGCGCACGCGCGGGCCATCGAGTCGCTCCGAGAGGTCGGGTTCGCCTCCTCGCTGGACCTGTTCGGGACCTTCGCCGCGCAGGGCTCGGATCTCAAGGAGTGGCTGAAGAACGCCCAGATCAATCGCGACGTGGATCTGCGCCTGCAGTACATCGCCGGCCTCGGCAACAACTCCTACGAGAACGGGGCGATCTACGACGGGATCCTGCGGGCTCGGAAGTACCCGGAGAAGCTCTTCGTGGCCAAGGAAGACTGGAAGAACGCCCTGGCGACCGTGCTGGGCGTCGTACGCTGAGCAGCAACCATCGGCGGGGGAGGGGTGACTGACCCAGGGTCAGCTCCCTCCCCCGCCCTTTCGTTCCCCGGCCATGACGATCCTTCGCAGCATCGCATTGCTCCCGCTCGTCGCCTCGGCGACGGGCGCCCTCCCGCAAGCGCGTCCGGCCACGGCCGCCAAGGCCCGGACCGCCGACAGCACGATCGTGCGGCAGGCCGACGAGTACTTCACGCGGCTGGCCGCGCTGGGACACAATGGCGGCGTGCTGATCATCCGCGACGGGCGCGTCCTGTTCCAGCGCAGCTATGGCTTCGCCGACCGTGACAAGGGGATCCGCGCGGACAGCGCCACGGTCTACAACATCGGCTCGATCACCAAACAGTTCACGGCGGCCGCGATCCTCCGGCTGGAGGAACTGGGCAAACTGCGCACCACCGACTCGATCGGGAAGTTCCTCGCCAACGTCCCGGCGGACAAGCGCGGGATCACCCTGCACCATCTGCTGACGCACACGGCGGGGCTCGAGTCGGATTTCTCGCCCACCGATTACGAACCCACGACACGCGACGAGTATGTGCGGCGTGCGTTGACCTCGACGCTGCGCTCGGCGCCGGGGGCGACGCACTTCTACGCCAACAGCGGCTATTCACTGCTCGCGGCGGTGGTAGAGATCGTGACCGGCAAGGAGTACGAGCAGGCGCTGACGGAACTCGTGCTCCGCCCCGCGGGGATGCTCGAGACCGGCTACAAGGCGCCGCACTGGGCCTCGGCGCGGGTGGCCCACGGCTATCAGAACGGGAACGACTGGGGGACGATCGTCGATCGGATCGCGCCCGAGGGAGCGCCGTACTGGGAACTCCGCGGGAACGGCGGGCTCGCGACGACGCTCGACGACTTCGCCCGCTGGGAGCGCGCATTGACGAGTCGAGCGGTGCTCACCGACTCGAGCCGTCGCAAGTTCATGACCGGCTACGTGAACGAGGGACCGATGGGTCGTTCGCAGTACGCCTACGGCTGGGCGGTCACGAAGTCGGCGCGCGGCACCAACCTCGTGATGCACAACGGCGGGAATGGGATCTATGTGGCGGAGTTCAACCGCTTCGTCGACGAAGGAGTGACGCTGTTCGTGACCTCGACGAACTCACAGCTGCCGGCGACGCCGATGATCGCCGCGTTGGAGCACATCGTGTTCGGCGAAGCGTACGCGCTCCCACCAGCGCGCGCGGCCGTCGCCCGGACCGCACTCGAGGCGGCGGCCGGACGGTATCGCGTCGGCGGTGGCGCGACGCTCGTCCTGCGGGCGACGGAGAACGGTCTGACCGCCGAGGCGATCGGACAGGCCGCCTTCAGCCTGCTCGGCAGCGGCGACAGTTCCTCCGCTCCCGGCGCGGCCGCCCTCTCGGCCCGGACGGACACGATCATCCGCGCCGTCATCGCCGGGAACGTCGGACCGCTCATGGCGGCCAACGGCGATGGCGCGGATTCCGCGACGGTGCGCCGTCAGGAGCAGGGGATGATGGCGCAGCGCATCCAGCGCTTCGGCGAGTTCCGCTCGGTGGAGGTGCTCGGCACCGTCCCCGTCGCCGACGGCTTCCTGCGCACCACGGTGCGTCTGAATTTCGCGCGGGGTGGGGCGACGAATCTCTATACGTGGGATCGGGCCGGACAGATCGTGGACATCGAAGCGCGCCCCTTCGCGCCGACGCCGCTGATCGCGACGTCAGCGACGGAGTTCCAGACCTTCGACCTCCGTGCGCGCGCCATGATGCGCCTGCGGCGTGACGGCGATGATCTCATCGCCCTCACGCCGCGAGGTGAACTCCGGCTGCCGCGCGTGCGCGAGTGAGTCGTCGCGCGCAGCGTACTATCTGATCGGTCCGCCCTTCTTGGTGGCCGGCACGCCGTTGGTCATCCAGAGCGGAGCCGGAGCATCCATGAGGTAGTGGTCGAAGTACTGCTTCATGCGGATCTGGAAGTCCTTCTGGTTCTCCTTCTTGGCCAGATGGTGCGGCTCGCCGGGGTACGAGAGGAAGATCACTTCCTTCCCCCACCGCTGCGCGGCGTTGAACCACTCCATCCCTTGGAGCCAGTCCACCGCGCCATCGTCGGTGCCCTGCAGGATCAGGAACGGCGTCTTGATGTTCCGCACGTTGTGCACCGGGCTCTGGCTCTCGTAGAGTTCGTGCGCGGTCCACGGGGTGACCCCCTCGCCCATGCGCACCTGTCCGATCTCCATGATGCCGTGGTGCGCCGTCCCGGTCTGCTTGTAGAGCTGGTCGTACATGCTCACCAGGTTCGCGGGCGGCGCACCGGTGACGGTCGCCGCGAACATGTTGGTCTGCGTGAGGATATAGCTGGTCTCGTAGCCGCCCCAACTGTGCCCCTGCATGCCGATGTGCTTGGGATCGGCGTAGCCCAACTCGATCACCTTCTTGACCGCGCTCGTCACGCAGTCGAGGGCCGAGGAACCCGGCTTCCCGATCTCGTAGACGATGTCGGGCTGGACGATGAGATAGCCGTTGCTCGCGTAGGTGGAGAAGTGCGGACGATCGTCGTACACCGGCTGCGAGAAGGTGTGGTGCGTGTTGGACTGGATCTCGTAGAAGTAGACGATGGTCGGATAGCGTTTCCCGGGGACGTAGCCCGCGGGAAGGGTGACCGTCGCCTGCATCTTGCGCCCCTTCGAGTTCACGTAGTCCACGAGGATGCGACGTCCCCACGCGTACTCGGCGATCTGCGGGTTGGCGTCGGAGACCTTGGTCGGCTCGGCGAAATCGCTCTTGCTCGTCCAGAGGTCGGGGAACTCGGTGAAGCTCTGCTGCGTGAAGACCACGCGATCCGCGCCCTCGGCCTTCTGTACGCCGCCGATCGACTTGTCGGCCCAGATGAGGGGCTTGGGCGCCTGTCCCGCGGAGACGGTCCAGTAGCCCGACTTCTTGGTGAGATCGCCGTACGCGGAGAGGGTGAGCGGCTTGGAGAGGTCCACGCCCTCGTCGTCCCCGCCAGCGGCGCCGCCGCCACGACCACCGCGTCCGCCGCGCCCACCACCGGCGCCGAAGCGGACGACGCGGAACTGGATGTTCTGCGCCTTGCCGATGCCATTGGTGAGGTTGACGGCCGAACCGCCGGTGAGCGGGATCTGCCAGATGTCGAACTTGTCGTAGAGGAGCACGGCGTTGCCCCCCTTCACCCAACCACCCACGCCCCAGATCGGCTTCTCGTACGGATGGTCGTCGTCGCTGTCGATGAAGCTGCGTCCGCCGGCGATCGCGTCGATGTCCACGGCCTTCGCGTTCTCGAGATCGAAGGCCTTCACGTGCTTGTCCTTCACATACAGGAACCAGCGACTGTCGGGGGAGGTGCCGTAGGTGCGGGTGAGTGCCTTGTCGATGACCGTGCGTTCACCGGTGGCGACATTCACGCGGATCAGGTCGGCCTTGGTGCCGCCCCACTGCACTTCCCCCTTGTAGGGGGCGTCGAGCTGACCCACCGCCCACTTGCCGTTCGCCGTATTGGTCACGGAGCGCATGGCCGGATCCCCGAGCCGCACGAACCCCTTGGTCGCGACGGTGATCACCGACGGATAGGTCGCGCGCCGCTCCTGCGCGAGTCGGACGAGCTGTACCGTCTGCAGTTCGGCGTCCTTGTAATGGAACACGTCGACATTGGCCTTGTTGGAGTCGGCCGCGCTGACCTCCGGCTCCTGCTCCTTGATCCCGACGAAGAGGCGCGCGCGATCCTTGCTCCAACGCGGTGCGGTGTACTCACTCACGACGAAGCCGGAGGGGAATCCGGCCGCTCGAGCGGGATCGTACTCGAGCGCGGCGGCGTTGCGATCGGCCACGTCGCTCCACGCGAGCAGAACGTTGTCGCGCTGCTTCATCTCCGTGTTCTTGTTGCCGCGAAGCACGGCGAGCGCGTTCCCTTCGTCGCTCCAGGCGAGCTGATCGAAGTCGGCGGCAGCGCTCGCCAGCGCGCGCGTCTCGCCGGAGCTCGGGTTCAGCAGGTACACCCCGTTGCCGTTCTTGTCGGCGGCGTCGACGGTGTAGGCCATGAGCTGGCCGGCATCGTCGAAGTCGAACTGCCCCACATTGCCGATGTTGCGGGAGAGGCCCGTGGCAAGTTCGCGCAACACGAGATCGGTGCCATTGTGCTTGGCGTCGGCCTGCGCCTTGTTCATCTTGACCGCGAGCCACTTGGAACCCTTCACGAAGCGGAAGCTCTGCGCATTCGCGATGGGCGTCTTCTCGCCGGTGGCAAGATTCAGCAGTTCGAAGCGACGCGTCGCCGCCGCGGCGCCCTGTGCGCCGGCCGCAGGAGGCGCTCCGCGGCCACCACCCGGCGCCGGCGCCGGTGCACCGCCGCCACGTCCACCGCGACCGCCACCGGCGGCTCCGCCGGCGCGCTCGGGGGGATTCACGAAGTATCCGATCCATCGCGAGTCGTCGGAGAACTGCGCCCCGCCGCCGCCACCGCCACCTCCGGCGGCCGGCGCCGAGCCCACGTTGATCGTGTAGACCGTCTTGCTGTCGAGCCCCTTCACGAAGAGGGTGCCATCCCCGTCGTTCGGCTGGTGCCCGTAGGTGATCCACTTGCCGTCGTTGGAGAGCGCGGTCCCGCCGATCCGGTTCCAGCGCCCGTACTCGGCGAGGGTGAGGGGGCGTCCCTTCTGCGCACTGGTCGCCGCCGCGGGGTCCTGCGCACCGGAGCGCGACGCGGCGAAGGAGAGGAGCACTGCCGCAGCTGCCAACCGCAATCTGAACGTGGCCATCGGAGCTTCCCTGTGCGAGAGTGGGGGTGGACTACTTCGCGACGATCGTTGCCTGCTTGATGAAATCCAACTTCGGCCAGTTGGCGGCGAGCCAGGCGTTGCCCCCGGCCTCGAGCGGTCCCTGCTTGCCGGCGCGCATCCCGCCGCCGGAGTTCTCATCGTAGTCCGCGTAGATCCGGTCCACGACGTCCATGCCGCGGATCACTCGTCCGAACGGGGCGAACCCCTCGGCGTCGAGTCTCGTGTTCTCACCCGTCGAGATGAAGATCTGCGTGGAGCGGGTCCCCGCGGTGGTGAAGGCGTAGGCGATGGTCCCGCGCACATTGCTCTGCATGCGCGGTTCGTCGGGGAGTACCGCGTCCTTCCACGCGGCGATGACCGCCGGATCGCCGTGCAGGCCCCACTGGACGATGAACCCCTTCCGCACGCGGAAGAAGCGCTGCTGGTCGTAGTATCCGGAGCGCACGAAGTTGTAGAAGCGATCCGCGCCGCGCGGCGCCCACGCGCGCGTGACGTCGATCTCGAAGGTGCCGGCGCTGGTCACGAAGCGGGCGCGGAACCGGTCGGGCGCCTTCCGCGACATCTCGAGGGTCCCCGGCGTCGCATAGGCCGCGCGCTGGGCATACGCGCAACGCGGGGCGACACTCAGGCCGCCCCACGCGATCGCACCGGCCGCGATGCCCGCGGCGAGCGTGCGCCCGATCAGAACCACTCGTCCTGCATGTCGAGCGGGATGGTGTCGAGCCGCTGCAGCAGCGCCGCATCGGACTCGGTCTTCGGCAACTCCCACAGCATCTGGTAGCGCGCCGCGTGCAGCTTCCCGCGATAGAACGCGTCCTCGCGCTTCCCCGCGTCGGTCGCCAAGGCACGGTCGGCGAGCGTCGCCTGACGGAGCCAGAGCCAGCCGAACACGGTGCGGCTGACGAGATCCAGATAGGCGTTGGCATTCGCGAGCGCGCGCGCCGGTTCGGCCGGCATGGCCGCGACGAGCACGCGCGTCGTGGCCACCATCCGCTCCACGCCCTTGGCGAGTTCCGCGGCGAGGTCGGCCACCCCGGTGCCCTGCGCGTCGGCGATCGCCTTCTGCATCTCCTCGACCAGCGCCTTGAAGGCTGCGCCCTTGTCCTGGGTGACCTTTCGCCCCAGCAGGTCGAGCGACTGGATACCGTTGGTCCCTTCGTGGATCTGATTCAGACGATTGTCACGATACAGCTGTTCGACGGGGTACTCGCGGGCATAGCCATAGCCGCCCATCACCTGCACGGCGTTGGAGATGGCCTCCTGCCCGATGATCGAGGGCCAGGTCTTGGCGATCGGGGTGAGCACCTCGAGCAGCAGCGTCGCGCGACGACGGGCGGCCTCGTCGGGCGCGGTCTCCTGCTCGTCGACGAGTCGCGAGCAGGTGAGGATCAGCGCCATCGAGCCTTCGACGGCGGCCTTCCCGTGGAGCAGCATGCGACGGATGTCGGCGTGTTCGATGATCGCGACCGGCGGCTTGGAGGGATCCTTCTCCCCCGGGATCCGCCCCTGCCGACGGGTCCGCGCGTACTCGACGCCATGCAGGTACGCCGCGTAGCTCATCGCGGCCGCCGCACGACCGACACCGATGCGCGCCTCGTTCATCATGTGGAACATGTAGGCGAGTCCCTTGTGCGGCTCGCCCACCAGATAGCCCACGCACGGCCCGTGCTCACCGAAGTTGAGCAGCGTACTCGTCGTGCCGCGCCATCCCATCTTGTGGATCAGCCCGGCCAGCGTGACGTTGTTGCGCTCACCGGCGGTGCCGTCGGCGTTCAACCGCTTCTTGGGGACGATGAAGAGCGAGATCCCCTTCACACCCTCCGGCGCACCCGCGATCCGCGCGAGCACGAGATGCACGATGTTCTCGCTCAGTTCGTGGTCACCGCCCGAGATCCAGATCTTCGTGCCGGTGATGTGGTACGTGCCGTCGGGCTGCGGCGCGGCCGCGGTCCGCAGGTCGGCGAGCGACGAACCCGCGTCGGGCTCGGTCAACGCCATCGTGCCGGTGAACCGGCCGGCGAACATCGGCGGCAGCCAGGTGTCCTTCTGCTCCTCTGAGCCGAACGCCGCGATCAGGTTGGCCGCACCGGCGGTGAGCATCGGATACGATGCCGTCCCGATGTTGGCCGCTTCCATGTAGCCGATGCTCGCTGACGCGATCACATGGGGGAGCTGCATCCCGCCGCGACCGCCGTCCTGCGTGCCACCGATGAAACCGGCGTCAGCGACGGCCTGCAGTGTGGTCTTCACTTCGGGGACGATCACCACCACGCCATTCTCGACCCGCGGTTCTTCCTGATCGTTGCGGGTGCGATGCGGGGCGAAGTGCTCCTCGGCGATCTGACGCGCCGTCTGGAGCACCGCGTCGAAGGCTTCGCGGCTGTAATCGGAGAAGCGCTCGCGCGCGACGAGCGCGTCGGTCTCGAGCAACTCGTACAACAGGAAGGCGATATCGCGATCGTTGAACAGGGTCGTGGGCATCAGAAGTCCTTCGACATGGCACGGATGGCCCCGAGGACGGTGGACCAGTCCGCGGAGGGAGGAGCGACAGGGTCGAAATGCGCGGAGTGCTCGAGCAGGATGAACTGCGCGTCGTCGCCAGCGGCGAACGCCTTGCGGGCGTAACTGCGCGCCTGCTCGAGCGGGACGGTCTTGTCGTAGTAGCCGTTCAGCAGCCGCACGCGGACGCCGAGCGGGAGGAGCTCGATCGGCGAGAACTGCCGATAGCGTTCGGGTTGCTCGCCGGGCATCCCCTGCATCAGGCGCGCGACCGCAGCGTTGCACCCGCTCGTCCCCGCGTAGCCCGCGAGGTCGGTGATGCCGTCGATGGAGACCACCCCACTGATCGGCAGGGGAGCGCCGCCGGCCATCGGGTGCGGCGCCGTGCGCTTGGCGCGCCCCGCCACCAACAAGGCGAGATGCCCGCCGGCCGAATGTCCGGCCAGGACGACGTGCGCCGTGTCGAGCGGATGTGTCCGCGCCAGCACCCGCACGTAGTCGGTCGCCGCCGCCGCGTCGAGCATCGTCCCGGGATACCCACCACCGGCGTCGCCGACGCGGCGGAACTCGGGGGTCCAGACGGCGAAGCCATCCTCCGCGAGGGCAGCGCCCATCGCGTTCAGATAGCGGAGATCGTATTGCGAGAGCCAGCAGCCGCCGTGGAGGAGCACGACGACGGGGAACGGCCCCTTCCCCTTCGTCGGCAGTCGCAGGTCGCCGAACTGCACCGAGTCGGTGCCGTATCGCACGCGTGCCGTGGCAGGAGGTGCCGGGAGCGCCGCGACCTGGCCGAAGGTCATCGTCACGGGGGCCGCCGCCGCACCGTTCTGTGACTGCTGCGCGCCGAGCAACGACGCGCCCCCGACCGCGAGTCCGGCAAGCCGGCGCAGGGGTCGGTGCAACAGATGCAGCGGAAAGCGCGGGGGCGTCACCCTTTGAAGTTCACTCTCGCGGGGCCTCCGGGGAAGGTGCCAGCGCCCGCGGGACACCGGCGCCCGGGTCACTGACGCAGAACGGGGGGCGACCGTCTGGTCGCCCCCCGCCCTGTCATCGCTGCGCCGCTCAGTGGCTGCGGTCGTTCTTGTCGTGGTCGTCGTCATCGGCGCCGAAGCCGCCGAAGGCGTCGTCACCGCCGCTCACCCGCTCCACGTGGAGCTTCTGCTTGAGCGTGGTGTTCCCGATGGTCAGGGTGACGAGGTAGTCGCCCGTTCCGGCCGTGAAGTTGCCACCACCGGCGCCGCCGAAGGCGGCGAAGTTGCCACCGCGACCGCCGCCCGGGCCGGCCGGCATCTTGAGGCCGATGATGTCGCCGATCTTCTTGACGGCATCGCTCTCCGGTCCGCCGGCCCCGCCACGGCCACCACGGCCGCCGCCAGCGCCACCGGCCCCAGCCTGCGCCTCACCAGGACGGGCGCAGAACGGCTCCCACTGCGTCAGGGGGCGCTCGCAGGCCGCACCGGCCCCACGACCACCGCCACCACCACCGCCGCCGCCACGTCCGCCGAAGGCGGCCGCAGGATCGATCGTCGGGGGATTCAGCAGCGCCTTGGCACGCGAGATCGCGGCCGTGTCGTACTTGGCCTTCGTGAGCGAGTCCAGCACCGCCGGCGCACGGACCGCCTTCAGGATGCTGTCACGACGCTCCGACGGCGAGAGCGGAGCCGGCGCAGGGGCCGGGCCCGAACGGCGTCCCTGGAAGCCCCAGTTCACCGTGTGCAACCCGACCGTGGCCGGACCGGTGAGGTTCGCGATCACGTCGCCCGAACCATCCGAGATCGTGATGCGCGCCACACCCGAGGCCGCCGTGGCCACGCGATACGAGATCTCCGCCCCGTACGCCGGGCTCGGCGTCTGGAAGAACGCCTGCGCGTTGCCGTTGCCACCGGCGGCCAGCGTCGGGCCTTCGCCCCACTGGTACGCGGTGCGCGGCTCGAAGAGATGCGTCGCCGAGGCGAGCACCTTGCTGTTCATCTGCTGGAGCGGTGCGATGTTCGCGATCCAGAGGCTGCGTCCGTGCGTCGCCGCGATGAGCTCGTGGTCGCGCGGATGGATCTTGAGGTCGTACACGGGCACCGACGGCAGGTTCGCCGCGAACTTGCTCCAGGTCGCACCGCGATCGATCGAGGCGTACACCGAGAGCGAGCTGCCGACGAAGAGCAGGTCGCGGTTGGTCGGGTCCTCACGGATGACGTGCAGGAAGTCCGCCGGGCCGGTCTTCGGCAGGTTGCCGACGATCGACTTGAAGGTCTTGCCGCCGTCGGTCGTGGCGTACAGGTACGGGGTGAAATCGTTGGTGCGATGCCCGTCGAACGCCACGTAGAAGGTGAGCGTGTCGAAGTGCGAGGGCTCGATGCGCGTCACGTACGTCTCGGCCGGGAGCCCCGGGAAACGCGTGGTGAGATTCTCCCACGTGGCGCCGTCGTTCGGCGACTTCCAGACGTTGCCGTCATCGGTGCCGGCGAAGAGCAGCCCCGGCTTCACATACGACTCGGCGAGCGCGACCACCGTGCCGTAGGTCTCGGCGCCGGTGGCGTCGAGCGTGATGCCGCCGGTGTAGATCAGCGAGGTGTCGAGCTTGGCCTGCAGCTTCTTCGACAGGTCGGGGGAGATCAGGTAGAGCTCCTCACCGCGCTTGGTGCTCTTGAGCACGCGGTTGCCGCCGAAGTACACCACCGACTGGTTGTGCGGCGAGAGGAAGAAGGGCGAGTTCCAGTTGAAGCGGAGGCTCAGGTCGATCGAGTCCTGCTTCTGCTGGGCCCGCAGCGCGTTGAGCGTCTTCGCGAGCTCCTTCGACTCCGGCTTGAGCGGATCGCCGCGGACGATCGCGATCGAGTCCTCCCACTGCTTGTAGCGCTCCTGCCAGCTCGGCTTGCGGAACGACATCCGCTCCCCGGTGCGCGTGTTCACGCGCGAGACGTTGCCGCCCTGGCTCTCGCCGTAGATCACGGCCGGATCGGTGGCGTCCTGCGCCGTGTAGAAGCCGTCGCCGCCGGCGAAGGTGAACCAGTACGAGGTGTTGACCGGGCCCTTCCGCTTGCTCGGGCCGCACCACGAACCGTTGTCCTGCGCGCCGGCGCAGACGTTGTACGGCGTCGCCATGTCGTACGAGACTTCGTAGAACTGGCCGAGCGGGAGCGTGGTCGTCTGGAGGAAGTTGCCGCCCTTGTCGAAGGTGATCGAGAGACCACCGTCGTTCGCCAGGTACCAGCGCTCCGGATCGTTCGGATCGATCCAGATGCCGTGGTCGTCCACGTGCACGCTCTGCGCGGCCGCGCGGATCGTCTTGCCCCCGTCATCCGACACCATCAGCTGGGTGCTGGAGAAGTAGACACGATCGGCGTTCTTGGGATCGACGCGCACCTGCGAGTAGTAGAACGGGCGCACGTTGTAGTTGTTCATCTGCGCCCACGTCTTGCCGCCGTCGGTCGAGCGGTACAGGCCATTGGCCTTGGGGCTCGTCTGCGGCGTGTAGCTGCCGTCCTTGCTGGGATCGGCGGCTTCGGTGAGCGCGTAGACGACATCGGAGTTGCTCGGCGCGATCGCCAGGCCGATGCGTCCCTTGGTGCCTTCCGGGAAGCCGTTCCCCTTGATCTCGGTCCAGGTCTTGCCGGCGTCGGTGGACTTCCAGAGCCCGGAGCCGACACCACCGCTCTTCAGCGAGTACGGGGTGCGGAGACGCTCCCACGACGCGGCATAGACCACGTCCGGGTTGCGCGGATCGAGCGCGACGTCGACGAAGCCCGCCTTGTTGCTGATGAACTTGACCAGCTGCCACGTCTTGCCGCCGTCGACGGTCTTGTAGAGACCGCGCTCCGGGTTCGAGCCCCAGGCCGCGCCGAGCGCGGCGACGTACACGGTGTTCGGATCCTTCGGGTGCACCACGATACGGCCGATGTGCTGGGTCTTCTCGAGCCCCATCGCCGTCCAGGTGATGCCGCCGTCGGTCGACTTGAAGATGCCGCCGCCGGGCTCGATGCTGTTACGCGAGTTCGGTTCGCCGGTGCCGGCCCAGACCTGCTGGGTGTCGGAGGGCGCGATGGCGAGCATCCCCATCGAGATGACGCGCTTGTCGTCGAAGGTGGGGCGCCAGGTGAGCCCGGCGTTGGTGCTCTTCCAGATGCCGCCCGCGGCGGCCGCAACGAAGATGGTCTTGGACGGACCCGGGATACCGACCACGTCGGAGAGACGGCCTTCGAAGTTGGCGGGACCGATGTTGCGCCACTTGAGGCCGGCGATCGACGCGGAGTCGATCCCCTGCGCAAAGGCGCCACTCGAGGTCATGACGACCGCGGCAGCGCCTCCGAGCCATCGGATGACAGCGGACTTGTGCATGAAGTTCCTGCGGATGGGGGTGGAACGGTGCGACGTGAGGAGGACCCGCGTCCCGCGTGAGCGGGGCGCGAGACTGGACAACTATGAAGCTACGGCGGGGCGATGGCGAGCGTTGACCGCTCAGCACCGCCCCACCGAAATTCATAAATAATTCATAAATCCCGCCCGATCAGACCTCCCAGCCCTTCCTATAGTTCCGCGTCAGGTACTGGTTGGCTTCGGGGATGTTCGTGACGCGCATGTTCGCGGCGTCATACACCAGCTTCTTGCCCACGCCGGTCTTCAGCGCCACGATCCCGAGGCACATCGTCTCGGTCAGGTTCGCGGCGTACTCGAAGGGCGAGCTCGTCTTGCCGTTCCCCTTCGCCGCGTTCGCCCAGTTCACCTCGTGCGAGGTCTCGATCCGCACGATCGACTTCGGCACCGCCTTCGCCGCCGTGGCGACGCTCTCCGGATAGAGCTTCGGGTTGTCGCCGTACGTCTCGTGCATCAGCACCCCCTTGCTGCCGACGAAGAGCACGCCGCCATCGGGGTTCATCTGCACGTTGTCGGGGAGCATGGCCGGACGCGGCGGCAGGATCCCGCCGTCGTACCAGTACATGCGCACCGCCGGCATGTTGCCGCGCGCCGGGAAGTCATACGTGACGGTGGTCGCCATCGGGTAGGTGCAGGGCTTGCTCGTCGGACCCGACGTCGGACGCGGGATGATCGGCTCCGTCCCCCACGGGCTCGCGCTCGCTTCGATCGCCGTGGGCTGCGTGAGGCCGAGTGCCCAGTACGGCTGGTCGATGAGGTGCGCCCCCATGTCACCCAGCGCCCCGACGCCGAAGTCGGTCCAGCCGCGCCAGTTGAACGGATGATAGATCGGGTGGTACGGCACGTCCTCGGGGACGCCGCCGAGGTACAGATCCCAGCGCAGTCCCTCGGGCATCGTGTACTGCGCGGTGGCGAGCTGATACGCCGTGACGTTGTTGATCGCGCCCTGCGAGAAGTTCTTGCCGAAACCCGCGGGCACATTCGCATTCGGTTGGCGCGGACGCGACACCGCCTGCGGCCAGTAGCCGACGGGGCGATTCGTCCACACGTGCACTTCCTTCACCTCGCCCAGCACCCCGCCCTGCACCCACTCGACGATGCTGCGCGTGCCGTCCCGCGAGTGCCCCTGGTTCCCCATCTGGGTCGCGATCTTCGGATTGTCGCGCGCGAGCTTGCCGAGCACCCGGGCCTCGTGCACCGAGTAGGTGAGCGGCTTCTGCACGTAGACGTGCTTCCCCATCTGCATCGCGGCCTTGGCGATCACGGCGTGATTGTGATCGGCGGTGGCGATGATGATGGCGTCGATGTCCTTGGACTTGTCGAGCATCTCTCGGAAGTCGGTGTACTTCTTGGCCTTGTTGTACTGCTCGCGCAGCTTCGTGCCGTTGGGGTTCGGCGTGCCGTCGCGGTTCTTCTCCTTGCTGGCGACGTTCGACTCGGCGAAGGCGAGGTCCACGTCGCAGACGGCGACCATGTTCTCGACCTGCGCGAGCACGTTGGCATTGCCGGAGCCCATGCCGCCGAATCCGACGACGGCGAAGTTCAGCGTGTCGCTCGGCGCCTGGAAGCCGGGGCCTCCGAGGACGTGACGCGGGAGGATGGTCGGGAAATTCGGAGCCACGAAGGCGGCGGCGAGCGCGGCCTTGGTGGTGTTCTCGACGAAATCGCGGCGGGAGACTTTCTTGTCGGCCATGGGGCGTCGGTCCACTGGGGGTCAGGAGGTGCGACGATGCATCCGGTATGCGATACTATACGACTTGTGCGCGCCGCGCACGAGGGGACCCCGCCCGAACACCGGACCCGAGGAGCCGCATGACCGAACTGTCGCGTCGGAGTTTCCTGCTGCGCTCCGGTTCGTGCGCGGCCCACATCGCGCTGGCGGGGCTCCTGGCACCTCGCACGCTCCGGGCCGCATGGGCACAGGTCCCCGGGGATCGCCTGATCGCGCGAGAACCGTTCGGTGCACTGGAACGCGTCGCCGACGGGGTCTGGGCGCTGATCTCGACTCCGCTCGGCGGGGACCGCACCACGCTCTCCAATGGCGGGATCATCGCCGGGAAGTCGGGGGTGCTCGCGATCGAGGGGTTCAACCAGCCGGCCGGCGCGGCCTGGCTCGCGGCGCGCGCCAAGGAGCTGACGGGGCGCTGGCCCACGCACGTCCTCCTGACGCACTACCACTCGGATCATGCGAACGGCGTGGCCGGGTATCGGCCCGAGGGGGAGCGTCCTGCCGTGCACGTCACCGCGGCGGCGCGCACGCTCGTGCTCGAGAAGAATCTGCCGCTCGATGCATCGCGGAGCGCCGCGCTCGCCGACGCGGTGATCGTGAGCGCGACCGCGACGTCGTCGATCGACCTCGGCGGGCGCACGGTGCGCGTGACCCCTGCCACCGGACACACGACGAGCGATCTCTGGCTGACGCTCGAGGGGCCCGACGTCGTGTTCGGCGGCGATCTCCTCTGGAACGGGATGTTCCCGAACTATGTGGACGCCACGCCGAGCGCGCTCGCGAAGTCGGTGCGGATGATCCCGCGCGCGAGCGGGATCCGCTACGTGCCGGGGCACGGCGGCCTGGCCGACACCGCCGCGGTGGGGCGCTACATCGCGATGCTCGACGAGATCGAACTGGCCGCTCGGCGCTCGCACGCGGCGGGGAAGACGGCCGCCGAGGCCGGGAGTGCGTATGCCCTTCCCCCCGCGCTCGGCGAGTGGGTGCTGTTCAACAAGGTGTTCTTCGAGCGGGCGTTCACGGCGTGGTATCGTGAGTTCTGAGTCGGCCGGTGGCACGCCGGGAGCCGCGAAGCGCGCGGACGTCGCGCGCCTGCTCGTGTTGGTGGTGTTCCTCGTCGGCGCGGCGATCACCTATCACTTCGGCGCCTGGGGATTCAATCGGCAGGTGTACATCCACTTCGCCGAGCTGCAGCTCGACGGTGTCGATCCGTACCACCCGCCGGCGGATCCGGTCGGCGCGGTCTATGAGCCGTCGCACGACCCCTATTATCTCGCGTATTCCGGATTGTCTCACGGCGTGTTCGTCACCGCCACCTGGATCTGGCGGCAGACGCGTCTCAACGCGCTCGTCCTGTACTCGCTCGCGCTCTTCGCCTTGACGCTGCTCGTGCTCGATCGTCTGCGCGCGACCGGTGAGATCAGCGCGTCGCAGTTCCGGTGGACCGCCCTGCTGACCCTCTCGCCTCCGACCTGGGACTTCCTGTTCCGGCTCAGTTTCGAGGACAAGATGCAGTGGCCGCTGGCGATCCTGCTCTTCGTGCTCTGGAGGAAGCGACATCCACTGCGTGCGGCTGTGACCGTGGGCTTCTTCACCGGCTGGATCGGGCTTCCCGGGCTGTTCGCGCCGCTGCTGCTGATCGACGCGTGGCGCGAGGAGAGGGACGCGGCATCGCAGTGGCGGCGCATCGCGATGATCGGCGCCGTGGGGGGCGGAGCATTCGCGATCGCCATGCTCCCCTTCTTTCCGGCGAGTCTTGGGGGCTGGAAGACGCGCGCGATGATCGACAACGGCCCCGCGCTCTGGGATTCCCCATGGCGCGTGATCGGCGCGCGCTACGTACCGGGCATGAACAAGGTCGCGCTGCTGCTCGTCTCGTTCATCACGTGGCGGCAATACGCGACGGATCGTTGGAACGCCGCGGAGTCGGCACTCGCGCTGATGTGCGGTGCATTCCTGACGTCGATCCTCGTCGGGCCGCAGCACGTCATCCCGTTGGCGATGCTCGTGCCGCTCGCGGTGCGGGACACGCGGGTCCGAGGCCCCGTGGCGTTCGGCATCCTCGCGATCGAACTCTCGTGGGAGTTCGGCGTCCGTCGCTTCGGCGCGCTCGAGCGGATGCCGCCTGAGGGATGGGGCGCAGCCCCAGAGGTCCTCTGGATCTGCGCCCCATATCTCCTGCTCTTCGCTGTGCTCGTGGCACAGCGTGCGACGGTCACACCGCGTCCGACAACGACGCGAAGTTGAAGTCCTTCACGCGGAGCGATGGCATGACCATCCCCGCTGCCACGCGTTCCGCGCGGCCGATCTCGTCGATGCGTGAGAGCATCAGCAGCGGGCTCTCGTTCCAGCGGAAGTTCTTGAGCGGGCGCGTGACCTTCCCGTTCTCGATAAGGAACGTGCCGTCGCGGGTGAGCCCGGTGAGCATCACCGTGCGCTGATCCAGCGATCGGATGTAGAAGAAGTGGGTCACGAGGATCCCTCGCTCGGTCCCGGCGATGAGTTGCTCGGTGGTCTTGGTGTCACCCATCATCTTGAGCCCGCCCCCACCTCCGCCGCCTCCGCCTCCACCGCCACCGCCACCGCCGCGCCCACCCCCGCCGCCGGTCGGCGTCTTCCCCGACTTCTGCGCCCAGTATCGGGTGTAGGAGAAGTTCTTGAGGATGCCGTTCTCGATCCAGACCGTCTTGCCGAGGGGTTGGCCTTCGGGGTCGAAGGGCTGCCCGAGCAGCTCGGGGTCGTAGGGATCGGAGTAGAGGGTGACACGCTCATCGGCGATCTTCTCGCCGAGCTTGGTGCCGCCGCCGCGCTTGGAGAATGTGCCGCGCCCTTCGTCGTTGTTGCGGGCATTGAAGGTGCCGACGAGCTGCGGGATCAACTGCGACACCGCGCCCGGCTCGAGCACGACGGTGTAGAGTCCGGGTTCGACCGCCTGCGGCTTGCGGCTCGAGACCGCCTTGAGCGCTGCGCGACGAGCCAGTTCGGCGGGATCGATGGTCGACCAGTCGCGGACGCCGGACGATGCCCACCCGGAACCGGTGCCGTCCGGCGTGCGCGCCGTCGTGCTGAGGTTCACCTCGGTCGCCCGGTGATAGGCGAACAAGCCCTTCGAAGTGCCGACCGCGTTGCACCCCGCGCTCGCGTCCAGGAAACCGGCGACGAAGATCTCCCCCGCCTCCTTCCCGACGGCCTGCGCCGTGTCGATGACCTTCTTGACGGCCGCGGCCCGGATCTCCGGCGTGAGGTCGGCCGTCTTCTCGACGTACGCGTTCACCGCGCGGATGGTCTGCGGCCCCAGCTCCGGCATCAGCTCCGGATCCTCGGGTGACAGGCGCGCGAGCGTCTCCGAGAGTGCGACGGTCCGGCGGAGACTCTCGTCCTCGAGCACGTTGGTGCTCGCGCTCGCCTGACGTTTGCCGATGGTGCTGGTGATGGTGACGTTGGTGTCGATCGTGCCGCCGCTGGTCGTGATCTCGCCGCCGGCGAAGCGGGTGTTCCCCCGCCAGCCGCTGACGATGTTCACGCGCGTGGCATCGGCCTTGGCCATCGCGTAGATGCGCGTCATGAGCGCGCGGCATTCCTCGGCGGAGAGCGACGGATCGTCGGCCGCGGTGAAGAGTGACTTCGGCGTCATACCTCGCCCCTCCCGACGTTCACGATGTTCACGTTGCGGAATCGCGCGGGCACGCAGCTGTGACTGACGGAGTTGCTCTGCGCCGGCTCACCCTTGCCATCGCCGAACGAGCCCCCCATCCAGTTGGAGCGCTTGCCGCCGATCATGTCCATGGAGTTCCAGAAGACGGGCGTATTGCTCTGGTAGGCGACGTCCTTGAGCATGCCGGTGATCTTGCCGCCCTTCACTTCGTAGAAGACCTGACCACTGAACTGGAAGTTGTAGCGCTGGTGGTCGATCGACCACGAACCGCGGTTCTTCACCACGATGCCGCGATCGGTGGCGGCGACGATGTCGCTGAGCACGTAGTCCTTGTCTCCCGGCAGGAGCGAGACGTTCGGCATGCGTTGGAACTGCACGCTGTCCCACGAATCGGCGAAGGAGCAGCCGTGCGACTTCTTCACCCCGGTGAGCCCGGCGATCCACGCCGACTGCTCGCGGGTGGTCTGGTAGTCCTTGAACATCCCCTTCTCGATGATGAGCCAGTTGTCGGCGGGGACCCCCTCGTCGTCCCACGCGACCCGGGCGAGCGAGCCCTCCTGGGTGCGATCGCCCTGGATGTTCATCAGCTCCGTGCCGTACTTCAGCTTGTTGATCATCTTCTCCGGCGGCGCCACGAAGCTCGTACCGGCGTAGTTGGCTTCGTAGCCGACGGCGCGGTCGAGCTCGGTCGGATGGCCGATCGACTCGTGGATCGTGAGCCAGAGGTTCGTGGGATCGAGGATGAGATCGTAGCGGCCGGGCTCGACGCTCTTGGCGCCGAGCTTCTCGACGGCGTAGCCGGCCCAACGCTCGGCATTCCCCGGCATGTCGAGCGACTCGATGTACTCCCACCCCTGGCCGCGGGGCGCGAGTTCCTCGTTGTAGCTCTCGAAGCCGTTGGGACCGATGGCGGTGGCGGTGAACTGCGGCCCGACGCGGATGAAGGTCTGCGTGGTCTGAGAGCCTTCGCTGTTCCAGTACTGTTTGATCTCGCGCAGGAGGGCGAGGCCGCTGTTGGCGAAGCGCGTCCCCTTGGCCTTCATGGCCGCCTCATTGGTGGCGATCAGCAACGCGACCTTCTCCTCGAGGGGCACGTCGATCGGGTCGCGCTTGACCGGCGTGGCCCAGGTCCCCTTTACGGCGGCGACGGGAGCGAGCTCGATCGGCCGGCGTTGCGCGCTGCGCGCAGCCCGTGCGAGTCGCACGGCTTCGCGGGCCGCCTTGGCCACACCGTCGCGGGTCATCGTGCTCGTGGCGGCGAACCCCCACGAGCCGTTGACGATGGTGCGCACCCCGATGCCGTACGATTCGTTGTCGCTCACCCCGGTGATCTGGCGTTCGCGGGCGTTCACCGACTGGCGGCGGTACCGGCCGATCCGCACATCGACGTACGACGCCCCCGCCCCTTTGGCCGCGGCCATGGCATCGGCCGCCAGGTCATCGGCGAGGGGCTCGGCCCATGAACGGACGATCGGGCCGATGGTGGGCGCGGGTTGCGCGACGAGACGCGACCCGACGAGAGTGACCGCGGCAGCGGCGGCGCTGGTTCGGAGGAACTCGCGGCGTTTGGTGCCCATGGAACTCGGGGTGAAGGGTTCCGAGCCGAGGACGTGGCGCCCCCGGCGTCCGGCGTGACTCCATCAACTTGCACTCAACGCCGCCGATCGCGCGAGCGTTGAGGGGGGCGCATCGGCTCCCCCTCTTCCCGCCCGGGCGCGGCGGGCGCACTTTCCAACGATCGATCCTTCCCGTCAGGAGTGCTCCACCATGCGCCTTCGCCGTCCGCGCCGCTTCGCTCGCGCGCTCATCGTCGCCTGCTTCGCCACGATCGCCCTCGGCGTCTCGGGACGCGCCGCCGCCGCGCAGAGCGTCCCCGATCGTCTCGCCGACTCGACCTTCTGGCGCATGATCACGACGATGTCGGAACCCGACGGCTATTTCCGTTCCGAGAACCTCGTCGGCAACGAGTCGTCGTACATGTGGGTCATCCCCGAGCTGCAGAGGACGCTCGGCACCGGCGGCGTGTACATGGGGGTCGCCCCCGATCAGAACTTCACCTACATGATCGCACTCAAGCCGAAGATCGCCTTCATCGTGGACATCCGGCGTGGCGCGATGCTGCACCATCTGCTGCTCAAGGCGCTCATCGAAGCGGCCCCCACCCGCGCCGATTTCCTCTCGCTCCTGCTCTCCCGCCCGAAGCCCGCCGGGCTCGACTCGGCCACCGCGCTCGATTCGCTCTTCCGCGCCTACGCCACCATCCGCCATGACAGTGTGCTCCGCGCGCGCACCTTCGCGGGAGTGAAGGATCGCCTCAGCAAGACGCATGGCTTCGCGCTGAGCGAGAAGGACTACGAGGGGATGGAGTGGGTGTTCGACGCGTTCTATCAGGCCGGCCCCGCATTGACCTACAGCTTCGGCACCGGATCGGGCCGCGGCGGATTCGGTGGGCGCGGCGGCTTCGGGATGCCGACCTACGCCTCGCTCGTGCAGGAGACCGACGGCTCGGGGCTCCAGCGCTCGTATCTCGCGACCGAGGCCGGCTACCGGTGGCTGCGCGACTTCGAATCACGCAACCTGCTCGTCCCGATCATCGGTGACTTCGCGGGTCCCAAGGCCATCCGCGCGGTCGGCACCTGGCTCAAGGAGCACAACGCCGCCGTCAGCGCGTACTACACGTCGAACGTCGAGCAGTACCTCTTCATGGACCCGCAGAACTGGCGACGCTACTACGAGAACGTCGCCACGATGCCGCTCGCGAAGGACGCGCTCTTCATCCGTTCGCTCTCCAACGGCAACGGATTCCGGCAGCAGAACCCGAACTCGCGCTCGGTCCAACTCCTCAGCTCCATCAGTGAGCAGCTCGCGGCGTACAAGGACGGCAAGCTACAGACGTACTTCGACGTGATCAACCTCTCCAAGCCGTAAGCACGGGCGCCCCCCAAACGAGAGCGCGGCACACGGAGGACCCGTGTGCCGCGCTCGTTCGTTCCCCGCAGCTCCTCAGGGGATGAACGCCGGTGTCGGCTTGAGGCGCCCCGGGAACTGCTTCTCGAAGGCCGCGATGTCGCCGTCGAGCAACGCCTTGTGCGCCGACTTGGCCGCGGCGAGCGCCTTCTCGAGATCGACGAGCCAGTTCATGCTTGCGTCGGTCGGCTTGTAGTCGGCACCACCGGCCACGTCACCGGCACCGGTACCGACCTCGCCGTTGAGCCAGATCAGACTCATGTACAGCCCGAAGGGCTCGACGAAGTACTTGTCGTCGCTCTCCAGATCCGACTTGGTCAGCACTTTCAGCTCGACGGCGAGCAGCTTCTTCTCCATCTCCGCGAGCGCGGCCTTCGCGTTGGCGGGAACGGTGTCGGAGGCGAGCTGATCCTCGATCCGCTTGCGCATGATCTCGATCTCATTGGCGATCCCCGCCGAGGCGGTCATGGCATCGCGGATGCGGACCTGCGCGGCGAGACTCGCCGCGAGATCGGCATCACTGGCGCTCATGATCGGATCGCGCAGGACCTCGAGCGGCTGCTCGAGCCGCTGCCCGGCCGCCGACAATCGGACCTTGTAGGTGCCCGGGGTCGCGAGCGGCCCCGCCCCCTGCGCGCCCTGGATCCCCCAATGGTCCACGGGGCGGACCTTCTGACCACGGAATCGCGGATCCTCCCAGATCTTCGGATTGCTCGGTGCGAGCGTCCGCATCTCGACGCGCTTCGGCGGTTCGAAGCGGAGATCCCAGTTCACCTGATTGAGCCCCGCGCGCGCCCAGAGGCGCATCGTGCGCACCACCGCGCCCTTGGGATCGAGGATCTCCACGGTGAGCGAGTCACGGGTCGAATCCGCCGACGCGGTCTTCACCTGATACTTGATGACCGCGCTCCCACCGCGCGGTTCGCGATACGCAGGATGCGGCGCGAAGAGATGCACGGCGGCATCGGCGGCGACATCCCCCTTCTGCTCGAGCGTGGTGATGTCGCGCAGCACGTAGATGCCGCGACCGTACGTCGACACCACCACGTCGTGCGCCTGCTTGGCGACGACGATCCACGAGACGGGGCTCGCGGGGAGCCCGTCCTGGAACTGCGTCCACGTCCGACCGTCGTCCATCGAATAGTGGAAGGCGTTCCCCGTGCCGACGAACAGCATCCCCTTCTTGTTGGGATTCTCGGCGACGCTCATCACGTAGCCCAGCGGCCCCTTGGCCGGCAGCCCGCCGCTGATCTTGGTCCAGGTCGCACCGAAATCGGTGGTCTTGTACAGATACGGGGCGCGATCATCCATCATGTGCAGATCGATCGCCGCGTACGCCGTGCCGGCATCGAAGTGTGACGGCTCGATCTTGCGGACCGTGCCGAGCGGCGGGAGCCCCGGCATGTTCTTGGAGACGTTCGTCCACTTCCCGCCCCCGTCACGCGTGACCCACAGCTGCCCGTCGTTGGTGCCGGCCCAGATCAGGTTGCGCTGGATCTCGCTCGGCGCGATCGCGAACACGAGCGATCCGTAGAACTGCCCGAGATTGTCGCCGATCAGTCCGCCCGACGGGACGATGTACCGCGGATCGTTGAGGGACAGATCGGGACTGATCACGTTCCAGCTCTGCCCGGCGGTCGTCGTCTTGAAGATCACCTGACAGCCGTAGTACACGGTGTTGTGATCGAAGGGATCGATGGCCAGCGGCGGCGTCCAGTGGCAGCGGTACTTGCTCGCGTTCGGCGGCGAGTCGAGGGTGTGCTGCCACGGGCTCACCGAGCGCGCGAGCTTGGTCCTGGCGTCGTAGCGGGTGACGGTGTTGCCGTAGCACGTCGCCCAGACGATGTCGGGATTCGTGACGTCCGGGAGGACGAATCCGGACTCGCATCCGCCGATCCCGTGGTCCCACGTGGTGAATCCGCCACCGAAACCACCGCGCCCGCCGCCGCCGAAGACGGAGTTGGCCGCGCGGCCGCCGGTGGCCGGCGGTGCCTCGGGACCCGAGCTGGGACCGCGCATCGTCGTGTTGTCCTGGCGGTTGCCGTACACCCAGTACGGCGCCTGCTGGTCGATCGCGACGTGGTACATCTGCGCCACCGGCAAGGTCGCGGTGATGAAGCTCCGCCCATGATCGGTGGTGAAGCGCGCGTTCAGATCGTTCGTGACCCCGATGTGGTCCGCGTTCTTGGGATCCCACCAGATGTCGTGATTGTCGCCGCCCCAGTTCACCGTCGCGAAGTTCGCGCCGCCGTCGGTCGAACGGAAGAAACTGCTGTTGGCGATCAGCACCTCATTGGGGTCGGTCGGCGACACCAGGATCTTGATGTAGTAGCCGGCACGTCCGATCAGCGGACGCGCCCAGCTGACGACCTTCCAGGACACGCCGCCATCATCCGACCGCCACACGGAGCCCTGACCGTCCGTCTGGATGAGCGCATACACGCGCTTGGAATCGGAGGGCGCGATGGAGACGTCGATCTTGCCGACCGGCGACTTGGGAAGCCCGGAATGCACGACCTTCGTCCAGCTGTTCCCGGCATCGTGCGTGACGTACAGCGCGCTGGACGGGCCGCCGCTCGTCATGGCGTACGTCTTCATGACGACCTGCCACATCCCGGCGAAGAGCGTATTGGGATCCTTCAGGTCGAGGGAGAGCCCCGAGCAGCCGGTGTCGTCGTCGACGTGCAGGACGAGCTTCCAGTTCTTGCCGCCGTCGTCGGTCCGGTACACCCCGCGTTCCGGCTGCGGGCCGGTGGCGCGCCCGAGCGCGCAGACGTACACGACGTTCGGATTCGTCGGATGGACGATGATCCGTCCGATGCGCCCGGTCTCGGTCAACCCGACGTTGGTCCACGTCGCGCCGGCGTCGGTGGATTTGTAGACGCCATCACCCACCACGTCGGCATCACGGATCGCCCAGGCTTCGCCCGTTCCTGCCCACACCTGATTCGGATCGCTCGGCGCGATCGCCAGCGCGCCGATGGCCTGCGCGCTCTGCTTGTCGAACACCGGCGTGAAGGTGTTCCCGTCGTCGGTGCTCTTCCACACCCCGCCCGACGCGCCGCCCACGTACCAGGTGCGGAAGTCGCCCGGGACGCCGGTGATGGCCGAGACGCGCCCGCCCGCGGACGGGCCGAGGAGCTGGAACTGCATCGGGGGAGGTGGCGGTGCCTGGCCACGTCCGCCGCGTCCCTGCGCCGCGAGCGGAGCGAGTGGCGTGACGGACGGGAGCACGAGTGTGACGGCGAGCGCCACTGACCGCGACAGCTGACGTCGGACGAGCTGAGACTGCATTCCGCGCATGCGAATGCCTCTATTCGTGATGGAGGGGCGACGGACGGTGCGGGCGGGCCCCTCTTCCCGAGTGGCCCGCGCGTACGGAAAAACTGTCATGTGGTGTGGCGCGGGGCTAGGCGACCTGCGTCGGCTCGACGCGCTGGAAGGCACGTCCCAGCGCCGCCGTGAGCGCCCAGACCTCCACCGCGAGCACCGCCGAACCGGCGATGAGCGCGGTCGTCACGGCCGCCGTCTGTTGCGCGCCGAGTCCGATATACAGTCCGGCGCCCACGCCAGCGGGAACCAGGAGCAGGAGCAACAGCGCGATCGCGAGCGCGAGGAAGGTCAGAATTCCCAGCCCCATCGTCTCGATCCCGCCGGGTCCACCCGAGCCGAGCTTGATCCACGCCGGGAAGAGCAGCGCGATCCCGTTGTGGATGGCGAAGTTCGCCGCGTTGAGGGCCACGAGGGCGAGAGGCGAGGCGACCGCGATCCCGGTCAGCAGCCACACGGGGACGCCGTCCTTGGGCTGCACGAACCCGTTCGCGATCACCGCTCCGATGACGAGGAGCAGTTGCCCGAGCGCGACGGGGAGCGCGCCGCCGAGGATCTGCGCGGTGACGATCTGGCGCCCGCTCAGCGGGAGCGTCTTGAGCATCGGGAGATGCAGCAGGTCCGACCGCAGGTCGTTCCGGGTGAACATCGGGGCGAACACCGCCAGCATCAACCCGACGACCGGCGTGAACACCATCACGATCTCCTCAGCGATGCTCGACCGTCCCGCGAATCCGACGGCGACCGCGATCACGATCACCCCCGGCCACATCATCGTGCGGAGGCCGCCGCTGCGCATCAGCGACATGATGTTCTTCCAGACGATCGCGACCCACGGGGTGCCGATCGGCGCGAGCGGGATGGTGCGCTTGACCTTCACCGCCTCGGTGCTCGCCACGCCACCGGCGCGCCGCGACCGCATGGCCTCGATGCGACGCGCCTGGATCGCCGACGACTCCGCCGCGGCTTCTTCGAAGGCGTGGTCCGCGCGCGCGACCCAGATGAGATTGGCGCCGAGCACGAGGAGCGCCGACGGGAGGGCGGTCAGCCACTCGTGCGACGTGCCGGCGAACGCGACGCGGATGGTCGCACGGATGGGCCAGAGCGCCATGCTGACCGGCCCCGTCTGCAACGCCTGCAGCACGAGATGCAGCCCTTCCCGCGCGCCGGCGGCGCTCCACGCGTCGAGGATCGCGCGCCACATCCCCCACACTGTCACGGAGGCGATGGCACCGAGCACGACGATCGGAACGATGTGCCGACGGGCGCCACGCCAGCCGTGCTCGGTCGATGACGAATGGGCCAACGCGACGCCCAGGCGATGCAGGTTGAGCGTGGAGAGGAATATCCAGAAGCCGACGATGCGGAGGATCGGCGGGAGCGTCTCCGCGCCCTTGTGGAAGAGCGCCACCCACAGCGTCGCCGTGAGCAGGATCTGCACCTGTCCGCGGGCCAGCTTGAAGCCGAGCAGTTGCCGCCGGGTGACCGGCGCGGGGAACAGGAAGGAGACCTCCGCCTGCGTGAAGGCGAGCGCGGTCTTGTCGGCACCGAAGACCCAGGCCCAGGCGAGATAGACGAGGATCGCCAGCGGGATGAAGGCCCCGATCTCCGGCGTGAAGACCGGCGGACCGGCGCGATACCCGGAGCCGCGTCGGAAGTAGACGCCCCAGAAGTACACGAGCCCCACGATGGCCGCGAGCGCGTACTTGGGCTGCCGCAGCCGGCGCGCCTGACTGGCGAGCCGATTGCGCATGCTCGTCCCGATGAGGAACGCGAAGGCGCCGATCACGTCACGACGTCTTGCGACTCGCCGTCCCCGGTGAGCGCGAGGAACACTTCCTCGAGCGACCGACCGGCGAGCTCGGGGTGCGTCTCCACGATCTGCTGCAACGTGCCGTACGCGACGCACTCGCCGCGCCGGATCACGAGCAGCTTCGTGCACAGTTCCTCGACGAGCGTCAGCAGGTGCGAGCTGAGGATGACCGCGGTGCCGGCTGCCGCACGGGCGGCGATCGTCGCGCGCATCCGGCGCATCCCGCCGGGATCGAGCCCGGTGAGCGGTTCGTCGAGCACCAGCACCTTCGGATCGTGCAGGAGCCCGCACGCGATCGCCAGCTTCTGCCGCATCCCGCGGGAGAGCTCTCCGGGGAGCGTCCTCCGCTTCTCGGAGAGTTCCAACTCGCTGAGCAGCGGTCCGATCCGCGCTTCGGCGTCGGCGACGCCATAGAGGCGCGCCACGAAGCGGAGATGCTCCTCGACCGTCAGGTAGTCGAAGAGATGCGGTTCGTCGGGGATGAAGGCGAGCCCCTTCTTGGCCGCCACCCCGTCGCGCTGGATGTCGTGGCCGCAGATCTCGACGACCCCGCTCGAGGGGGCGATGATCCCCGCCAGGCACCGCAGCGTGGTCGTCTTGCCGGCACCGTTCGGGCCGACGAGTCCGAGCACTTCACCCGGCTGCACGTCGAACTCGATGCCGTTCACCGCAGTGAACGACCCGTAGTGCTTTCGCAGGGAGCGGACGGCGATCATCGAGGTTGGCGCATATGCCTGGGCGGGAGGACCTTGGAAGCTACGGAACCGCACCGAGAGCGCCAATCCCTCGGTCAAGACTGGCGCGATTCCGCCCGCGGCCGTCGTGCTTGCCGCCGTGCTTGCCCCCGTCCCGTCGCCTGCACAGCTTCCCTGCATGGCCGCTGCCCCGTCCGCCGCTCCCCTCTCCCGGACGATCGACGTCGAGACACCCGAACTGACCGTCGTCACCTACACGGTGGCCGGGGTCGGTGCGCGTGCCTACGCGGCGGTGATCGACTTCGTCCTGGTGAACGTCCTGCTGATCGGGCTGATGGCGCTGATCGCGGCGTTCGTGCCGGCGGTGGGGCGTCGCGGGACGGTGACGGCCTCGATCGCCTGGGCGTTCTCGATCTTCTTCATCGGGCAGTTCGCGCTCACGTGGGGCTACTACGTGCTCCTCGAGGCGCTGAACGACGGGCAGACGATCGGCAAACGCATGATGCGGCTCCGCGTCGTGCGCGATGGCGGCCTCTCCGTGACCTTCTCGGCATCGGCGACGCGCAACTTCATGCGCATCGTCGATTCCCAGCCGGCGATCTTCTATCTCGTGGGAATGATCAGCGCCCTGGTCAGCCGCTCGGGGAAGCGCGTCGGCGACATCGCGGCGGGCACCTTGGTGGTGCAGGAGGAATCCGGGCTGCGTGCCGGTCGCAGGGTCGCCGCCACCGCCGACGCGGACCGCGGCCCGACCCGCGCCGCCCTGCACACGACGTTGACCGACGAGGAGTTCCAACTCCTCGATCAGTTCATGGCGCGCCGGATGGCGCTCGAAGCGGCGCGGCGCAGCGAGTTCGCCGAACGGTTCGCCATCCGATTCGCCAAGGCGCTCGAGAACAGCGCCGAAGGCACGGCGATGGTGCGCCTCGCACGCCTGCACGAGGCGGAGCGCGGCGCGCGCGCGCAGGGGGTGGCCGGAAAGTCCGGCACGGGCGCCGCGCGGGAACGCCATGCGATCATCGCCTCGGGAACGCCCCGCTGGCAGAGCTTCGCCGCCACCCTCGCGAAGGCGCAGCGCGGCGGACTCGCCTCGCTCGGAGAGGACGGGATGCGGGAGTTCCTCCGCGACTACCGGATCCTCACCGGCGATCTGGCACGCCTCCGGACCGCCGTGAAGGGCGCGGACGCGGCCGAACTGTTCCAACTGAACCGTCTGGTCGCCACCGCGCACAACCTGCTGTACCGGCGCCGGACGATCCCGCTCGCGACGATCGTGCAGTGGTTCTTCGCCGATGTCCCGCGGGAGATCCGGGCGTCCGCGATGCCGATCCTGCTCGCCGCCGCGTGCCTGTTCGTCCCGGCGGCCATCGTCGGCGTGCAGGTCGTACGCCATCCGGAGAGCGCGACGGCGTTCGTCGCGCCGGGGATGTTCGATCGCGCCGAGGATGGTGTGAAGCGTGCCAAGTCCGGGGACGGCTACATCCCCGACCCCGGGCTCTTCCGTCCGACGATGGCCTCACAGATCATCGCCAACAACGTGCAGGTCGCCATCGCCGCCTTCGCCTACGGCATGACGGGCGGACTCCTCAGCCTGTACGTGCTGGTGTCCAACGGCATCAGCCTCGGCGCGGTCTTCGGCCTCTACGCGACGAAGGGGATCGCCCTCCTGCTGCTCGCCTTCGTGGCGCCGCACGGCGTCCTCGAACTCAGCGCGATCGCGATCGCGGGCGGTGGCGGGTTCCTCCTCGGCGCCGCGCTGCTGATCCCTGGGGCGCGGACCCGCCGTCGGGCCTTCGCCGAGAACGGGGCGCGAGCCCTGCGTCTGCTCGGCGGCGCGACCCTGCTCCTCCTCGTCGCCGGCACGATCGAAGGGTTCATCTCGCCGATCCCGTACTGGCCGCTGAGTCTCAAACTCTGCGTCTCGGGTGCCACGGCGGTGTTGTTGTACCTCTATCTCCGCCTCGCGAGCGACCCGGTCAGACCGCCCCGCGCGCCTTGAGCTCGAGATAGCGATTCACGACCGCCGCGGTCATCTGCTTCGGCGAGACGTCGATCACCACGGCCCCGGTACGGCGCATCCGTTCCAGCGCCTCCTCGCGCCCCTGGATCAACTCCTCGGCCGCGGCCGCCTCGAAGGCCAGCGCGGTGCTCCCGTCCACGCGAGGCTGCGCCGCGGCGCTGATCTCGTCGTTGCGCAGCGCGACCACCAGGACCAGATGCCGCTGCGCGCCGCGGGAGACATGCGCGATCAGCGCCTGCGACGCACGGGTGTCCAGCACGTCCGTGAACAGCACGACGAGGGCGCGTTTGCGCTGATGCGCAGCGAGGAAGCGGAAGGCGGTCGCGTAGTCGGGCTCGCGCGAGGACGCCTGGACGGGGGTCAGCACATCACGCACCGCCTGCAGCGCGCCGCGACTGCGGTCCGCGGGCACGAAGCCGCGGATCTCATCGTCGAAGACCAACGTCCCCACGCGATCGCCGGCGTTCACCGCGATGTCGGTGAGGACCAGCGCCGCACTCAACGCCTGTTCGAAGCGCGTGAACCGACCGGCGAGCTGGGTCATCGAGCGCCCTGCGTCGATCAGCGTGAACACGGACTGCGAGCGCTCGACCGTGAACTCGCGCACGATGAACTTGGCCCGCTTCGCCGTCGCCTTCCAGTCGATGGTTCTGGGATCGTCGCCCGCCGCATACTCGCGCAGTCCGGCGAAACCGCGCCCTTCCCCCTTCCGCCGCAGCTGGCGCACGCCGACGGTCTCGAGCCTGTGCTGCATCGCGAGCAGTCGGAAGCGCCGGACGCCACTGACCGACGGCACCACGCGCACGGCGTCGTCGGGCTCGACGAGCATCCGCACGCCCACGAGCCCGAGCTTCGTCGTCGCCCGCACCCCGATGGGGCCGAGCCCCGCGCCTCCGCGGGCGACGCCGGTGACGGCGAAGCCGAAGTCGCGGCTCCCGAGCCCGGGGACCACCTGTGGCTCGCTGCCGCTCTCACGCTCGAGCTGGACCGGCAGGAGATCGGTGAGCGTGACCAGCAACGGACGCGCGGTGAAGTTCGTGACGACGTACTTCGCCTCGACGCGATCACCGACACCGATCGATCCCGGGACCTCGCGGACGATACCCAGTCCCGCCCGCGACGGAAGGGTGAAGAGTTCCATGGCGACCGCGAGGATCACGACGAGCGTCGCGACGCCACCGGCCCAGAGTCCCGGCGCATCGGGGAGGAGCCACGGCAACGCGGCGATCGCCACGACTCCGGCCAGCCGCCGCTGCGGCACGAAGCGCAGCAGCGGTCGGCGCTCGGAGCGCCAGGCACGGAGGCGGTCGCTCAGCGTCACTTCGGCGCGGCGATCCGCAGCAGGAGGGCGGCGATGACGTCGTCCGTGGAACGTCCTTCCACCTCGAGCTCGGGCGAGAGCGTCACGCGATGCCGCAGCACCGCATGCGCGCGCTGCTTCACGTCGTCCGGCGTCACGAAGCTCCTGCCTTCGAGTACCGCTGCTGCTCGCGCGGCGCGCATCAGCGCGACCGACGCACGCGGGGACGCGCCGAGCGAGAGCGTGCTCTCCTCACGGGTCGCCCGCACGATGCTCGCGATGTAGCCGCGCACCTCCTCCGCCACCCGCACCGAGTCCACGAGCGCGCGCATGTCGCGCGCCCGCGGTTCATCCAGGATCGGCGCGACCAGCGGCCCCTTCCCTTCGGGATCGAAGCCGGCTTCGTGCGCTTCGAGCATCGACAGCTCGGCCTCGCGCGACGGGTAGTCGAGGACGGTCTTCAGGAGGAAGCGGTCGAGTTGCGCCTCCGGGAGCGGATACGTGCCCTCGTGCTCCACCGGATTCTGCGTGGCGAAGACCGTGAAGAGCGGATCGAGTGCCCGCGTCACGCCGTCCGTGGTGACCTGCCGCTCGGCCATCGCCTCCAGCAACGCGGATTGCGTCTTGGCGGGCGCGCGGTTGATCTCGTCGCCGAGCAGCAGCGCGGTGAAGATCGGACCAGGCTGGAACTCGAAGCCACGCGCCGGATCGCGGAGCATCGAGATGCCGGTCAGGTCGGAGGGCATCAGGTCCGGCGTGAACTGGATGCGCGTGAACTGCACGCCGAGTGCGGCCGCCAGCGTGCGCACGAGCAGTGTCTTGGCGGTCCCGGGGACACCCTCGATGAGCAGATGCCCGCGCGCGAGGAAGGTGACGAGCGCATCGTCGACGGCCGCCTCCTGCCCGACGATCCGTGAGGAGATCGCGGTCCGCAACGCCCGGGTGAGTTCGGCGCCTTCTTCGATGGAGATGGTCATGTCAGCTCTGGGTGAGTGAGTCTTCGATACGTTGGACCGCCTGCGCGACATTCGCCAGCTCGCGGGAGGGGATCTTCTCCTTCAGCGCACGTTCGAGCAGCGCGACATCGGCGGCGCGCGCCGGGATGTTCGTCGCGACCCGGGTCAGGAACTCGGCGTCCGAGCGCGATTCGCGGCGGGCGCTGCCGGCGCGCTGGGTGCGTCGTCGCAGCCCGCGGACCAGGCGGGCGGTCGCGGTCCGCGTCCCCGTCACCTGCGCGTATGCGCGCGCCAGCGCGTCCACCTGCTCGAGCGGTGACCGCCGCTCCACGACGCTGTCGTCGCGCGGCGGCACCTCTCGAGGCATCGCCGAGACGAGCAACACCAGCCCCGCCACCACGATAACCAGCACCGTCCGCCCGACCGGCGTACGGAGGAGGATCGCGCCGAAGCCCGCGAGCACGTTCGGGCGCTCCCCGTAGCCCTGGTGGTATTCATCCACGAGCAGATGCGAGCGGATCGACCCGTCGTCACCGTGCGACAGATAGCCGAGCACCGATGCCGCCGCGACATCGAGCCCGAAGTTGCAGATGCGGATCGCGTCGTTGCGCAGCATGTCGGGGTCGCTCATCACGACGACCCGCCCCTGGCCATAGCGGAAGCCCACGATGAATCGCGTCCGCGCGGTGTCCGGCGCGAGCGCGCCGTCGAGCCGGACCACCTCACCCGGCGGCGGCCCGTCGAAGACGACTCCATAGAGATGGGCCTGACCATCACCCCAGAGCGATTGATCGACCAGCGGGCGACGCTTGGCGCAGCTCCGCACCACAGCGGAGTCCGGGCTGACGGTGGCTCCCGGCTCCTTGATCGCGATGTTGAGCGAATCCGCGAGCGACGCCGCCAGACCGTCGAGCACGAGGAGCAGCCCGCTCCCGGCGCGCACCGATTGGAGCAGGGCGTGGGCCTCGTCCTTCCGGAGGCCGACCGAGGGCGAGAGCACCGCGTGCACGGTGCGCGCGTCGCCGGAGAGCTCGGCGCGATTCCGGCTCTCCACCCGCCACCCCGCGGCCCGCGCGAACTCCCCGAACATCTTGGCGCCCTGCGGTCCCCGGTTGTTGATCGAGAGGCGGGGATCGCCCGCACGCCCCGCGACGAACTCGGGGGTCGTGATCGCCACGAGGAAGGTCAGCACGGCGACGATCGGGAGCACCACACCCGGGCGCACGTACCACGGCCGCTGCGGTGAGGCGTCGGTCACGCCGCCCTCCGTTGCGGTGCGGCGATCAACGTGCGGGCATCCTCGAGCAATGCGGCGTATCCCTCGGCGTCGCAGCTCCGGTCGCCGTAGATGATGCGATCATATCGCGCGCGGAAGCGGGCGAATCCCCCGACGCTCGGCGCGCTGCGTCGTCTCAGCTCGCGCAGGTAGTCGCCGGTCGTCTTGGAACTGTGGATCCGCAGCTCGCCGCGTGCGGCACAGGCCATCAGCAGCGCCGCGAACAGCGCGTGCGCCGCCTCGGTGTAGGAGCCCGTAGACGACAGCCGCTCCGCGTCCCCCCACGGATCGACGGAGGTGCTCCGGTGCGCGGGGAGTCCGCGTTTCCGGCGTTCCCCTTCGCGGATACCGATCACGATCCGGGCGATCAGCAACAGCACGAGCAACGCGACGAGACTCCAGAGCACCACGCGAGCGGTCTCGCTGCCGCGGAAGAGCTCCATGAAGGCGTTGTACCACCGCGAGAACAGCTGCATCGCGCGCTGCAGGAGCGACTCGCCGAGCCCTCGCCGGAACTCCGGGCGCTGGCTGATGGCCGCGATCGTGTCGTGCACCGCGCGCGCCGGCCATGTCGAGGGGTCCTGCGGGAGCACGATCAGGGCGTGGAACCGCTGGCGGGTGGGAGCGCCGCATCCAGGGAGGCCGCCAGATGCTCCAGGTCGAAGCCCTCGCCCCGGATCCGGAGATCGTAGTAGAGCACCGCGATCGACAGGTAGAGCACGGGCCGCACGAGCACCGAGATGAGACTCGTCACCACGAGCTGGAGCGCCACGCCCGGCAGCAGCTGCGCGGCGATCACCGCACCGGTGCTCGCGACCAGCACCATGAAATACGCGAGCGCCATCGTCGCCAGCACGTGTCGCTTGAGCCCCCGCGTCAGGTCGGACGAACGGTTGAACGCCGCCACGACCCCCTTCCCCTCGATGACGATCACCGGCACTGTGGCGAAATAGCGCGTGAACAGGTACACCCCCGGGAACACCAGGAACACGAGTCCGAACACGCAGATCACATAGAGCAGCAGCCCCGCGATCAGCACCTGAAGCAATCGCGGCGCGACGCGGCGCACCACCGCGGCAGCGTCCACCGACTGTCCGAGATAGCCGTCGGACCCCGCGGCCGTGAGCAAGGAGGCGCCCAACAGCCAGGAGATCGTCGGAGCGACGATCATCAGGACGATGTTCCGATCGAAGCGCAGGATGTCTTCGGGCGTCGGCGCCTTCGCCACTAGCTGGTACGCCAGCGTGGGGATCAGGGCGATCGCCGAAAGGACGAGGTACTGTCCGGCATCACGTCGGAACAGCACGAACACCGCATCGACGATCTCGGACGTCGTGCGGGCGCGCAACGTCGATTCGCTCACTCTGGGCTCCGGCGCTGTGGTCGGTCGCGCGCCCCGTATCGGGGCACGAGGGTCGATGGAACTTCGCCACGCGCGGCGCTCAGGGCTAGTGTGGCGCGATTCCGCTTGCGGCCCCCACGTTCCACCCCCAGCTTCCACCCGCCAGCGCCCTGCACCCCAGAACGTCGGGAGGGGGCCCCGCGTCTATATGCCAGTGCCCTCGTCCACATCTTCCCTGGTGCCATGAAGAGCAGAAAGAAGGGTTCCGCGCACGAAGCGAGCGCCGAAGCTCCGCGATTCCTCCCCCTCCTGATCCTCCTGTTCATCGGGAGCGGTTGCGCCGCCCTCATCTACGAGATCGTCTGGTACCAGGAGCTGTCGCTCATCGTCGGCTCCTCCGCCATCTCCCTGGGAGCGGTCCTCGGGACCTTCATGGGCGGGATGTGCCTGGGCAGCCTGCTCCTCCCCCGATTCGTGAAGACCGAGGAGCACCCGCTCAAGGTCTACGCCAAGCTCGAAGCGGGGATCGGGATCTGCGGCCTGCTCATCCTCTTCATCCTGCCGCATGCGGGCGGACTCTACACGTCGATCGGCGGGCCCGGCATCACCGGCCTGCTCGTCCGTGGGCTCTTCTGCGCGCTCTTCCTGGCCGTCCCGACGATCCTCATGGGCGCCACGCTCCCGGCGGTCGCTCGGTGGGTGGAGACGACCCCGGCCGGTGTGAGCTGGCTCGGCTTCTTCTACGGCGGCAACATCGCCGGCGCCGTCTTCGGTTGCCTCTTCACGGGCTTCTACCTGCTCCGTGTGTACGACGGCGCGACCGCGACGTACGTGGCGGCCGCGCTGAACGCGCTCGTCGCCTTCGTCGGCTGGGCGATCGCCTCCGCCAACCCGCGCACCGTGACCCGCGCCGAGTCCGAGCGTGATGCAGCCGCGCCGCTCGTGCACTTCCCGGCCGGCAGCCTCCCCGTCTACATCGCGATCGCGCTCTCCGGGGCCACGGCGCTCGCGGCGGAAGTCATCTGGACCCGTCTCCTCACCCTGCTCCTGGGCGGGACGACCTACACCTTCTCCATGATCCTCGCCGCCGTGCTCGTCGGGCTGGGGATCGGGAGCAGCCTCGGTGCGGTCATCGCCCGCGGCACGGCGCGGCCGCGCGTCGCCCTCGCGATCACGCAGGGGCTGGTCGTGGTGGCCATCGCGTGGGCCGCCTACAGCGAGACGCAGACGCTGATGTACTGGCCGATCAACCCGCAGCTCGCGGTCTCCCCCTGGTTCCAGTTCCCGGTGGACTTCCTGCGCTGCCTCTGGGCGGTGCTGCCGGCGGCGGTGTTGTGGGGCGCCAGCTTTCCCCTCGCATTGGCCAGCGTGGCCGAGAAGGGGGATGATCCGGCGCGCCTCGTGGGCACCGTGTACGCCGCGAACACCGTGGGCGCGATCCTCGGTGCGCTCGTGGCCAGCCTCTGGATGATCGCCGCACTCGGCACGCAGCACTCACAGCAGGTGCTGATGGCGATGGCGGCGATCGCGTCGCTCGTCATGATCCTCACCGCTCGGCGCGAGGAGGGCGCTGGACTCTCGCTCGGGGCGGGCAACGTGCTCGGCGCCGGCGTCGTGGTGGCGGCCGCGGTCTATCTCGCGCGGACGGTCATCCCGGTGCCCGCACTCCTCGTCGGCTACGGGCGGTACAGCGCGACGTACGTGAACGCGCACGGGGAGTGGCTCTTCGTTGGCGAAGGGATGAACTCCTCGATGGCCGTGTCGCAGCTCTCGAACGGGGTCAAGAACTATCACAACGCGGGCAAGGTGCAGGCGTCGAGCGAGCCGCAGGACATGCGCCTGCAGCGCATGCTCGGGCATCTCACGACGTTGCTGGCGCGCGACCCCAAGAGCGTGATCAACATCGGCTGCGGGGCGGGCGTGACGGCGGGTGCCGTGAGCATCAGCCCGCTCGTGCAGAAGCTCACGATCGCCGAGATCGAGCCGCTCGTCCCGAAGGTGGTGAGCGAGCTCTTCGGCGAGCACAACTACAACGTGGTGAAGAATCCGAAGACGTACGTCCAGATCGACGACGCGCGCCACTTCCTGCTCACCACGAACGAGAAGTTCGATGCCATCACGAGCGATCCGTTCGACCCGTGGGTCAAGGGCGCGGCCTCGCTCTATTCGCGGGAGTTCTGGGAGGAGGCCAAGCGCCACCTGAACCCCGGCGGCGTGGTGACCGTGTTCGTGCAGCTCTACGAGAGCGGGACGCCGGCCGTGAAGAGCGAGATGGCGACCTTCTTCGAAGCCTTCCCCGACGCGATGGTCTTCGGCAACACCTACAATGGTCAGGGATACGACATGGTGCTCGTCGGCCAGCTCAAGCCCGAGCCGATCAACGTCGATTCCGTGCAGGCGCGTCTCGACCGCCCCGAGTTCGCGATCGTGCGGCAGTCGCTGCGCGAGATCGGGATGAACTCGGCGATCGACCTGCTCTCGACCTTCGCGGGCCGTGCGCAGGACATGCAGGGCTACCTCGCGGATGCCGAGGTGAACCGCGACAAGAACCTGCGGCTGCAGTATCTCGCCGGACTCGGCGTCAATGCGTACGAGCAGGCCTCGATCTACCGCGATGTGCTCCGCAACGGTCGCTGGACCCCGGGACTCTTCGTGGGCGCGGACTCGACGATCGCCAAGCTCCGGGCCGCGAGAGACGCACGGCAATAGCGCCCGACGGTAACCTTGACGGCGGTGACGGGGAGCCCCACGTTTTCGGGGCTCCCCGTCCTCGTGTCCGAGGTCACCCGTCCCCCGCCTAGAACCCCCGGGAGGTCCAGATGACAGGTCTGCATGCGCTCTGGTTGCCGATGGTGCTGTCCGCGGTCGCCGTGTTCGTCGCGAGTTCCGTGATCCACATGTTCAGCGGATTGCACAAGAACGACTTCGTCGCTCCGCCGAACCAGGACGGACTCGCCGATGCGATCCGCCCCTTCAACCTCGCGCCGGGGGATTACATGATCCCGCGCCCATCGGACATGAAGGAGATGGGCTCTCCCGAGTTCAAGGAGAGATGCGAGCGGGGCCCGAAGCTGGTCTTCACCGTGCTGCCGAACGGGCTCCCGTCGATGGGGCCGACGCTGCTCAACTGGTTCATCTACACGCTCGTCATCTCGCTCTTCGCCGGCTACGTCGCCGCGCGCGCGCTGCCGGTCGGCGCGGACTATCTCCAGGTCTTCCGCTTCGCCGGTGTGACGGCATTCCTCGGCTACGCCGGCGCCCTCGCGCAGACCTCCATCTGGTACGGCAAGTCGTGGGGCACGACGATCCGCAGCACGATCGACGGGCTGATCTACGCCCTCCTCACCGCCGGGCTGTACGGCTGGCTCTGGCCGCGCTGAATCACGGACGCGCCGGGAAATGAAGCGGCCCCCGCCGGGATCCGGCGGGGGCCGCTTCGTTCGTCGGTGATCCTCACTTCTTGGGGTCGAGGATCTCCTTCACGCGGTCCGCGATGTCCGCCCAGTGCGCACGCTCGACCGCGCCCTTGGCCGACGCCGCCGCGGCCGTCGTCTCACGCTGCAACTCCCGCAGTTGCGCGCGGGCGAGCGCGGGAACGTCGCTCCGTTCCACATTCTGCGCCGTGACGAAGGGGAACACCCGCTGCTGCTGCGCGGCCCCGCCTCCGCCCGGTGGCGCCGTCGGCGCGGCCGGCGGATTCACCAGCGCGCCGAGTCGCTGCACATAGACGCGCTGCAGCTGGCGACGGTTCTGATCCGGCGACGAGCCGGCGATCGTCCCCCACATCTCCTTCTTGATGTCGGCCATGAACTCCGCGAGCGGGTAAGCGTTGGCCGCGTCGTACTTCTCCTCTTCACTGAGACGCGCCAGTCGCGCGGCACTCAGGAGCGAGCTCACGACGGCCGCCTGTCGCGTGGCGAGCGTGTTCGACGGCCCGATGCGCGACGTGATCTCCTTGGGCTGGAGCCACTCCGGCGTCGTGAACACCGTCTGGCTCAGGAACGAGAGCGCGGCCTTCTGCTTGGCCTTCGGCACCACCGTGTAGACGGCACCCGACATCTCCGCCGTCTTGAGATCGACGTTCACGCCGCCGACCACCGTCGCGACGTGCCCCATCATCCCGAAGAAGCGACCGAGCGATTCCGTGTAGAGCTCCTCGAGATCGGTGTAGTCCTCTCCCGCGGTCGCCGTCCACTTGGGCAGCTGCGGGATCATGCGCTTGTAGTTCGCCACGCCGTACGCGGTCGCCTTGACCGGATCGTCGCCGAGGTCCTCAGTCTGGTTGCGCGGGTCGGCGCCGCCGATCCCCTGCGAGACGTAGCGATACGGGAACGGACCCGTCTGGTTCGTCAGCCAGCGGTTCAGCGTGGGCTTCTCGGCGTCGGCGGTCCGCGCGTCGGGGATCATGCGGTAGCCCCAGTTGATCGCGAAGTCGTCGAAGGGTCCGAGGCGGCGGATGAAATCCACCGTCTTGAGCCCGTCGCCCGGCTGCGCCACGTAGTTCTGGCGCGCGTAGTCCATGATCGTCGCGCTCACACCGTACTTGCTCGTGAAGCTCGGGCTGCGGAGCGAATCCACCGGGAACGAGCTCGACGCCATCATGTTGTGCTGGAGGCCGAGGGCGTGTCCGATCTCGTGGGTGATCACCTGCCGCATCGTCTCCCCCATCAGTTCGTCGGGGATGTCGAGCGAGCGGGCGGCGGGATTCGCGGCGCCGGTCTCCATCATCAACCAGTTGCGGTACGACCGCATGTGGTTGTGATACCAGGTGATCTCGGAGTTGATGATCTCGCCGGAGCGCGGATCGTGCGTGTGCGGCCCGGTGGCGTTGCGCACGAGGCTCGCGGCCCAGCGCACCATCGAGACGCGGGCATCATCCGGATCCCAGTCGGGGTCCTGCGCCTTGGTCGGTGCTTCCTTGGCGAGGATCGCGTTCTTGAAGCCCGCCTTCTCGAACACCTTCTGCCAGTTCTCCACCCCTTCCTTCACATAGCGCTTCCAGCGCGTCGGCGTCGCCGGGTCGATGTAATAGACGATCGGCTTGACCGGCTCCACGAGCTCGCCACGAGCGTAGGCGGCGGGATCCTTGGGCTCGAGGCGCCAGCGGGTGATGAACTCCTGTTCGCCGGCCTTCTGCACGTCGAGTCCGTAGTTCACGCGCCGCACGGTGAAGAAGCCCACACGGTCGTCGGCGTTGCGCGGCTTCATCGGCTGCTTCGGGAGCAGCACGATCGACTGGCGCATCTCGAGCGAGAGCGTGCTCGATCCGCGGTCCCCCGGCGGGTCCGACGCGTCGAAGGTCTGCGTGTGCCGCACCTCGATGTTGATCGGGAAGCTGCGCACGCTCGTCACGTAGCTGCGCGCCGCGTCGAAGCGGCGGACGCCGTACGTGCGGCGCTCGGCGGCGCTGACGCCGGAGAGCGCCGGCGTGTCGCCACCGAAGAAGTCGGTCACATCGACCACATAGGCGTTGCTGTCCTTGGCGAACGCCTGGATCGGGAAGCTGGCGAGGATGGGGGCGTAGTTGTTCTGCGCCACGCTGCGCGCGATCGGCAGCGAGTCGTCCGCGACCACCCCCGCGCTGATGCTCTTGAGCATCACCTTGTCCGCCACGCGCTCCCAGCGGACCATGCGCTCGCTCAGCGAACTGCCGGCGGACTGGAAGCCACCTGCTCCGGCCGGCACTCCGGCGATGCGGCTCACCATCAGGAAGTCGCGCCCCATGAGGGAGTCCGGCACCTCGAAGAGGTACCGATCATCCACCTTGTGGACGGTGATCCCTCCACGCTCGCTGTGGGCGCGCGACGGGACCACGGTGGCATACGGACGCGGCCCCGTGCGCGCGGCACCACCCTGACGTCCGCCCTCGGCGGCACCGGCGGGGGCGCCTCCCTGCGTGGCGGGTGCGGCAGCGGGCGGAGCCGCCGGGGGCTGTTGGGCAGAGGCTGGCGACGCCGCGAGCACCACGGCGAGCAGACCAGCGACGGAGCGAGCGTACATCGGAACTCCGGGAAAAGGGGATGCGCGAGAAGCTAGGGCACGCCCGGAACCCTCACAAGCGGAGCGTGACGGTGGCGTTGGCAACCCTTTGGGCCGCGCCGCTGTCTGATCTGGTGAACGCCGCTGCGACCCACCCCACCGCAGAGCATCGCCCAGGTCGCGTCACAATCCTCTTCGGGGTGGACCCATGATCGTCACTCGCACTCGTCTCGCCGCCGCGGTCGCCGCGGCCGCCGTCGCCGCCGCTCCGGCCGCGCTCAGCGCGCAGCAGCACCTGTACCCGTCCTTCGCCCTCCCGCGCCTCGCGCCGACCATCGCGCTGACGGCCCGCGAGAGCGGTCCTGCGGACCAGCTCGCCGTCGAAGGGCGCTTCCGCGAGGCCGCGAAGCTCTATCGCCAGACGGCCGACTCGCACGTCGCCAAGGGGGAATACGCACGCGAGGAACTGCTCGGCCTCGCCGCGGCGCACTTCGCGCTGAACGACCTCCGTGCGACGGCGCGCACCCTCGACGAGCTCGCCGAACAGGCCGCCGCCTACGGTGACCCGGAGACCCGGCTCACCTCGCTCTTCCAGGCGGCCCTGCTCCACCAGCAGCTGCACGCCAAGACCGAGGTGGCGGAGCATGTCGCGAAGATCCGTCCGCTCCTCAAGTCGCCGGTCATCCCGGCCTCGGTCCGTCAGGAGATCGGCGCCCGGATCGACGGCTGAACCCAGCCCTCAACGCGGAGGATCGGCGGCGCGGAAGGCGATGGTGAACAGCGTCCCGCGACGGAGCTCGCTCTGCACCGTGAGCGCGCCGCCGAGCCCCTTCACGATCCCCAGAACGGCTGACAACCCAAGTCCACGGCCCGTGGACTTGGTGGTGAAGAACGGCTCGAAGATCCGCTGACGGGTGGCTTCGTCCATCCCGCGCCCATTGTCCTGCACCGAGAGGACCACGAACGGCCCGGGTCCCGGCGGATCGCCCATCCACGCCTCGGCGAGTTTGGGCGAGAGTGCGGGGATCCGGGTCGTCGTCACGGCGATCAGCCCGTTCGAGTCGGCGATCGCATCGCCGGCATTGATGAACAGATTCAGCACGACCTGCGTGAGCTGCGCCGAATCCCCGCTCAACCAGAGCGGCCCCTCGGCGAGATGCAGGTCGAACTGGATCTTCTTGGACATCGACATCCGCGCGAGCTTCTCGAGCTCTCGCACCCGATCGTTCAGATCGATCGCCTCGTGCTTCGACACGCCGCGCCCGGCATAGGTCAGCATCTGGCGCGTGAGGTCCGCCGCGCGACGCGAGGCGGTCTGGATATGCTCCAGCGACTCCTTCACTTCCTGCGGATCGTCGAGCGCCGAGAGTGCGACCGCCGTGTTGCTGCTGATGGCGCTCAGGATGTTGTTGAAGTCGTGCGCGATGCCGCCGGCCATGACGCCGAGGCTCTCGAGCTTCTGCGCGTGCTGCACGTTCGCCTCGAACTCACGGCGTTCGTCCTCCGCCCGCTTGCGGTCCGTCACGTCGGTGGCGATCACCCCGACCGCCGTGGTGAGTCCGCGCGGATCACGCACGGGGAAGCAGGCGGCGAGGAAGCTGCGGGTCCCTTCCGTGGTCTCCATCGTCCATTCGCGATCGATGACCTTCTGGGCGTCGATCACCGCCTGCGATGCTTCGCCCACGAGTGCGGCGGGCCCCGCGGGGAGCACTTCGAGGATCGGGCGCCCTTCACTGGACTCGCGTGACATCCCGAACAGCTCCTCGAAGCGGCGGTTCACGAGCACACAACGGCGGTCCAGATCCATCACCAGCACGATCGTCGCCGACGTGTCGATGATGCCGGTGACGAGCGCTTCGTTCTGCCGCAACGCATCGAGGGCGACCCGGGTCGCGTCGACCTGCCCCTGCAGGTCCCGATACAGCATCCGGAGGCGCGCCGTCATCTCGTTGAACGACACCGCGAGCATCCCGACCTCATCATCGGTGATCACCGGGGCCTGCACGTCGAAATCCCCTGCCGCGAGCCGCTTCGCGGCCTCGGCCGTCGTGAGGATCGGGCGGATCACGCGACGCGACACGGTCCGGGTCGCGTACGCCAGCATCAGCAATCCGCTCAGGAATATCCCCGATTGCAGGAAGAGCATCCGGCGGATCGCCGCGAACGCCTCGCGCTCGGGGAGTTCCACCATCAGCGCCACGTCGATGTCCGGCAGCCAGGCGTACGCCCCCATCACCGGACGCCCTTCGTAGTTGCGATACTCGCCGATCCCGCGACGGTCGGCGAGCGCCTGCGAGATCCCGAAGCTCTGGATCCCGCGCCGGAACTCCGCCCGTCCGAAGCGGGCGGCCGAGACAAACTCACCGAACCGATTCACCAGGTAGAACTCGACCGGATAGCCCGTCCCTCCCTGCGGCAGCATGTCCTCGAGCACCTGCAGGTCCAGATGCGCGGCCACGACGCCGATCGACCGGCCGTCCGGTCGACGCAGCGGGGCCGCCACGGTGAGCATCGGCCTGCCCGTGACCGGTGACGGATACATCTTCTGGATGTAGGAGGACCGCAATCCCTCGACGAAGTACGGATCGGTGACGCGATACTCGCCGATGGTCGCGCTGTCGGTCGATGCGACCACCAGCCCTCCCTCGGCGGCGAGCACCTCGATCCGCGACGCGGCGAGTCCGCGCGCGATCGCCGTGTCGAGCAACGCGTGGAGGTCCCGATCGACGGGAGACCGCGTCCGGCTCCCCAGCGTCCGTCGGGCCGCGATCACCCGTTCGGCGTCGGCGACGACACTCGGCAGCCCGGCGATGAATCCCACGAAGTTCTGTTGCGACTTCACCCACTCGTGCACGTCGCTCTCGCGACGCGTACCGACCGAGCTGAGCCGATCGTACACGGTCTGCCGCACCGTGCGTGCCGCCTGCAGATAGGCGACCGTCTCCGTGCCGATCGCCACGACGAGCGAGACCGCGAGAAACGACACCGCCACACGGATCTCGAGACTGCTCCGTACACGAGCGCGGAGCTGCTGGATCCGCTGCGCGAGCGAACTCACCGGCGCACCAGGCACACCGGTCACGGCTTCGCGGGATCCACGACGCGGATGATCTCGTCCCGCTCGGCGCCGATGCGGGCGAGGACGCCGCTCCGGCGCGGGTCACCGTTGCCGGAGTAGCTGATCGTCCCGGTGACTCCCTCGAATCCGGCCGTGCCGGCGATCGCCTTGGCCACCGCGGTCCCGTCGAGCGTTCCCGCGCGCGACGCCGCGATCGCGAAGAGCGATACCGCGTCGTACGTCATGGCCGCCGTCGAGCGCGGTTCGGCGCGGAACTTGTCCATGTAGCGGGCGGTGAAGGCGAGCGTGGAGGGGCGGTCGAGCTCGGGATGCCACTGCCGCGTGTACACCGCGCCGCGCGACTCGGGGATATGCCGCAGGCCCGGCGGGTCCCAGATGTCCGTGGCGAGGAAGACGGCCCGGATCCCCAACGCGCGCGCCTGACGCACCTGGAAGGAGTCCACGGCGGAGGAGTTCGGCAGGAGCAGCACCTCCGGATCCGTCGCCGCGATCGCCCGCAGTTGGCGCCGGAAGTCGACCTTCTGATCGCTGGTGAAGGTCTCGCTCGCGACCATCCGTCCGCCCGCTGCGGCGAAGGTCTTGGAGAAGAGCTCCGAGATGTCGCGCCCATAAGCGGTCGCCACATCGTACAGCACGGCCGCGCGCGTGGCCTTCAGATCCTCGCGCGCGTAGGTCGCGAGCATCTGCCCCATGAAGGGGTCCAGATATGCGAGGCGGAACACGTAGCTTCGCCCGGCGGTGACCGCCGGGTTCGACGCCATCGGTGCGATCAGCGGCACGTGCGCGTCCTCCGCGACCCCTCCGGCGCTGATCGCGTGCGCCGAGAACTGCGGACCGATCACGACATCGACACTATCGAGGTTGATCAGGGCTCGAGCCGCCGTCGCGGCAGCGTCGGGACGCGCGTCGTAGTCCCGCACGACCAGCTGCAGCTGTCGCGCTCGACCGTTCACCATCACGCCGCCGCGCCCGTTGATGTCCGCGACCGCCAGCTCGGCCCCCTGCTTCGACGGGATCCCCGACGCCGACGCCATATCGCCGCTGAGCAGGGCGAGCAGTCCGATCCGGATGGGTCGGTTCGAATCGGTGCGGCAACCGGCGGATGCCGCGAGGAGCAGGAGCGCGACGCTGGTGACCGTCGCGGTACGGATACGACGCATGACGACCCCCATGATCGAAGGGAGGTGGGGAATCTCGACGACGAGCCTCTCGTCAATCTTACGAAAAACCGGTCCGACGCACCGCTGGCAGGGCAAAATGCCCTATCACCACAGCGGTCCGGGCGCGGTCAGGGCGTGACCGGGGCCCGGTAGAGGGTGATCGTCGTGTCGTCGAAGCTCTGCACTTGGTTTCCCTTGGGAATCACATGGGTGCGGGCGTGCTCGGCCACGAGGATGCGGGCGAAGGGCTTGGCGATCCAGCTCGCGATCACGCGGTCGAGCATCTTGGACTCGTACGGCGGGTCCACGAACGCGATGTCGTACGAATTGGCCGGCAGGGCCTCGGCGAAGGGGAGCGCGTCACGCTTGAAGACGCGCGTCTTGTCGGCCATCCGCAGCAGCCCGATGTTGGCCTTGAGGGCGTGCAACGACGAGGGGCGGGTCTCCACGAAGTCCGCCGCCTTGGCCCCGCGACTCATGGCCTCCAGCCCCAGCGCACCCGTGCCGGCGAAGAGGTCGAGCACACGCGCGTCCTTGCAGTCGCCGATCATGTGCATGATCCCCGCGCGCACGTGCTCGGCCGTCGGCCGCACCCGGAAGTCCTTGGGTGAGGTCAGATCGCGTCCTGCGTGCTTTCCGCCGATGATCCTCATGCTGCTCCTGAAACACGAAGCGGATGCCGCTGTAGCGGCATCCGCTTCTGCTGGGACGATGTCGCGTTCAACCGGCGCGGCTCAGCCGCACTCGCTGAACCCGCAGACGTGGCACTTCACGCACCCTTCGGCGAACTCGAGCTGCGAGCCGCAATCCGGGCAGGTGCCGATGAAGGCCTCCCCGTTGTCAGCGCCGGAGGAGAACATGGCCACCTGCTCCATGCCGCCGGTGCTCGTGCGCATGACCGCTTCCACCGGACGCTGCGAGCCGTTCGGGGTGTGGGTCGGCACGTTGTTCTGCGCGGTGAGGAGTTCCTGCTGGACGCCCTGCTTCATGCGCATCCAGTCTTCGAGCGCGAGGCCGATCGCGTCCGGCACCGACAGGACCTTGTTCGGTCCGAGGCCCACGGCCTTGTCGGAGCTGATGCCGCGGAGCTGGCGATGGATCTCGTTGAGCGGGATCCCCGAGCGGAGCGCGAGCGAGATCATGCGCCCCATCGCTTCGGCGTCGGCCATGGCGGAGCCGCCGGCCTTGCCGAGGTTGATGAAGACCTCGAACGGCTGTCCCTTGTCGTCCTCGGTGATGTGCGCGAACATCACGCCGAGCGGGGTGTCCTTCTTGATGCTGGTGGAGCGGAGCGGCGTGTCCGGACGGGCGCGCTTCTGACGGCGCTGGAGGTTCTCCGCCTCGGCGTCGAACAGCAGCTTCTTGAGGCGATCGTTCTCCGAGCGGATCTCGGCCATCTGGCCGTGCAGCTCGGCGATCTCGCGCTTGGACTCGGCGCTCGGCGCGGCCTCACCCTTGCGCTCCGCCTTGGCCGTCTCGGTGGCACCGGTGCTGAGCACCTGGCCGTCACGCGAGCCGTCGCGATACACGGTGACGCCCTTGCAGTTCATCTTCCACGCGAGCGTGTAGATGTCGCGGACGTCTTCCTTGGTCGCGGTGTGGGCGAAGTTCGTGGTCTTGGAGATGGCCGAGTCGCAGTGCTCCTGGAAGGCCGCCTGCATCTTCACGTGCCATTCCGGTGCGATCAGGTTGGCGGTGACGAAGACCTTCTGCCACTTGGCCGGGACTTCCGGGTGCACGACCGTGCCGGTCTTGGCGATGCGCTCCATGAGCGCCTCGCTGTACCACCCTTCGTTCTTGGCGATGGCGACGAAGTCCTCGTTCACATCCGGCATCATGACGCCGGCCTGGTTGCGCATGAACGCGACCGCGAAGAGCGGCTCGAGTCCCGACGAGCAACCGGCGATGATGGAGATCGTGCCCGTCGGCGCGACGGTGGTGACGTTGCAGTTGCGCAGCATCTGCATCGGACGGATCCGGCCGCCCGAGGCATCACGCGCACAGGTGGCGTCGGGGCCCCAGATGCTCTGCGCCCACTCCGGGAAGGCGCCGCGCTCCTTGGCCAACCGCTCGCTCTCCTTCTTCCCTTCGACGTCGAGGAACTCCATCACGCGCTTGCCGAACGCCACCCCTTCCGGCGTGTCGTAGGCGATCCCGAGACGGATCAGCGCGTCGGCGAAGCCCATGACGCCGAGCCCGATGCGACGGATGCGCTTGGACAGCGCGTCGATCTCCGGGAGCGGGTACTTGTTGACGTCGATGATGTTGTCGAGGAAGTGCGTGCTGCGATGGATGTCGGCGGCGAACGCCGTCCAGTTCATCTCCCCGTTCTCGACGTAGTAGCCGACGTTCACCGACCCGAGGTTGCAGACGTCGTACGGGAGCAGGGGCTGCTCGCCGCACGGGTTCGTGGCCTCGTAGGCGCCGAGATGCGGCACCGGGTTGTAGCGGTTGGCTTCGTCGATGAAGAAGACCCCCGGCTCACCCGTGCGCCACGCGCCGGTGATCATCTTGTCCCACACATCCGACGCCTTGAGCTGCCCCGTCACCTTCTTGCTGACCGGGTCCACCAGGTCGTACTCGGCGTTCGCCTCGAGCGCCTTCATGAAGGCGTCGGTCACGCCGACCGAGATGTTGAAGTTCACGACCTTCGTGAGGTCTTCCTTGCACGCGATGAAATCCAGGATGTCCGGATGATCGACGCGGAGGATGCCCATGTTGGCGCCACGACGGGTGCCGCCCTGCTTCACGGCGTCCGTGCTGGCGTCATACAGATTCATGAAGCTGATCGGACCGCTCGCCACACCCGTGGTCGAACGCACCATCGAGCCCTTGGCGCGGATCCGGCTGAACGAGAAACCGGTGCCGCCACCGCTCTGGTGGATGAGCGCCATCGAACGGAGCGTGTCATAGATCCCAGCATGCCCATTGGAAAGCGCGTCGTCGACGGGGAGCACGAAGCACGCCGACAGCTGCCCCAGCGGGCGGCCGGCATTCATCAGCGTCGGCGAGTTCGGCTCGAACCGGCGCTGCGTCATCAGCTCGTAGAACGTGTTCGCCGTCGCCTGGATCTCGGCGTCACTGTGCCCGTACCGGCGATCGGCCTCCGCCACCACCGTGGCCACACGCCAGAACATGTCCTCCGGCGTCTCCGTCGGCTTTCCCGACTTGTCCTTCACCAGGTACCGCTTCTCAAGGACCGTGCGAGCGTTCTGCGACAGCGTGGCGGGAGAAGCGGGCGGGGTGACGGGCAGAGGCATTGCGATAGCTCCCGAGGTGATGATTGGAACGTGTGGGTCAGACCATATTTGCTGCAACCGCCGGCGACCTGTGGCCGCGCCCAGCGGAAGACTTCGATTGGAAAATGCCCGCGTCCTGCGTGATGCGTCCTGCCGTCAGACCGCCAGCTTTTCTACACTTCTGTGGCGGGAGGGCAAGCTACGGGCGTTCGTGTTTCCGCGCCATAACGAGCCAACTCTTTTGAAGACATGGACTTGAAAATGCAAAGTCACAGAATGGCGACGAAAAGCTGGATGAACATTCGACAGTAACTGCCACCCCACTGTCGCATTTCATAACACCAAGCCGCCACTCCTACGACACCCGAAAGTTCGCCGATCCCAATTCGCTAAACTACTGAGATACAACCACTTGCAGGTTACACGTCAGCGCCCCGATCACGGCGCGCGTCGCGAGAATGCATCCTATCCACTCGGGAGCCCGCGCGGTAGGGACTTGCTCGCTCGCACGTGACTCATTACCGACGGGACCACGAGGCGGCGCGTAACATCGGCGCCCCCTGAGCGTCACCGCACCAGACGCGCCGTCAGCGCCACTGGCTCCACGTGACAGGTCCCTGCGCGCACGGTCACCGCGCTCCGCGTCCAGGGCTGATACCCGCGCGCACGCACCGTCACCGTATACACCCCCGCGCGCTCGTACACGAGCCCGACCGATCGACCGCCCTCGGTCACCGCGCCCACGTACACCGAGTCACGATATCCCCCCTCCGCTGCCACCACCCGCACGCTGTCGAAAGGGAAGGTCGCACCGCTCACGGAGTCGGTGAGCGTCGCGTTGATACCGGCCGCCGCGTAGGTCGCGCACACCGTCCCACCGCCGGGCCCGTCCACCGCGCCGCACGCGGCGACACTCAGCGCCACGAGCACGACCGGACCGATGACCGGAACCCCGCGATGCGCACGAGCGGAATGGATCATATCAGCGCTACCCGCGGTCGATCGGCACCGTCACCGCGAACACGCTCCCCTTCCCGGGCTCGCTCGCGACCTCGATCCGCCCGCCGAGCTGCTGCACGAGCTTCGCCGAGAGGGCGAGCCCGAGGCCGGTCCCTTCGAACCGGCGCGCCAGCCCGCTCTCCAACTGTTCGAACGGCCGGAACAGACGCGGCAGGTCCTCGGCCGCGATCCCGATCCCGCTGTCCTGGACCGCGATGCGCAGCATCTCGCCGTCGGCACCCCCTTCGCGCGACAGGCGGACCGAGACGGCGCCGTGCTCGGGGGTGAACTTCACAGCGTTGCTCAGCAGGTTCATCAACACCTGCTTCAACGCCCGGACGTCGGTCCGCAGCAGCTCCGGCGCGTCCCCCAACTCCGTCCGCAGGGCGATCGAACGGCGCCCGGCATTGTCGCGCACCATCCGGACGCAGCTGTCCACCAGCTCGGCGACGGGCGCCGCCTCGAGCTCGAGCGGACGCTTCCCCACTTCGATCTTGCTCAGGTCGAGGATGTCGTTGATGAGCGACAGCAGATGCGACCCGGCCTCCTCGACCTCGCGGATGCTCGACCGCTGCGGGTCGTTCAGCGGTCCGTAGACCTCCTCCTGCAGTGCCTCGCTCATGCCGAGGATCGCGTTCAGCGGCGTACGCAGTTCATGGCTCATCGCGGCCAGGAACTCGCTCTTGGCCCGGGCGGCCTGTTCGGCCTGCAGGAGCGCGTCACGCAGCGCGGCATCGGCGGCCTCGCGCGCGGTGACCTCGCGGATGATCGCCGTCATGTACAGGTGGCCGTCGCGATCGACCTTGGACAGCGACGCCTCCACGCGCACCTCGCTCCCGTCCTTGCGCCGCGCCGGCACGACCCCGCGATGCTCCATCGCCTTGTGACTGAGCGACGACGATTCGAACCCCTCCACATGGTCGCGATGCGCATCGACCAGCCGCGTCGGGATCAGCAGATCGAGCGGCTTGCCGAGGATCTCCGCGGCTCGCCAGCCGAACAGCTCCTCAGCGCCTTTGGAGAAGATCACGATCCGCCGCTCGCGGTCCACCGTGACGATCGCGTCGATCGAGCCGACGAGTACCCCCTCGAGCCCCGCCTCGGCGCGCGAGCGCTCCGCCTCGACCGCTGCCCGCAACGGAGTGGCCACCACCATCCAGAGCAGCGGCGCCGCGATGAGCGTGAGCAGCGAGGCGTCGATCAGCGTCTCCGTCAGACGCGGCATCTCGGGGAGCGCGCCGAGCGCGAGCATCACCGTGATCTCCACGACGATGATGATCGCCAACAGCTTGAAGAAGAGGACGCGCGGTCGGACGGCCGACGCGGGAGGAGGCGAGGAGGCGCCGATCATCGCGTCATCGCTGCCGCGGGAACTCCCCCGCGCGATGCCGTTCCTTCAGCGCCACATACGCCTGATAGCTCATCGGGAGCCGTGCGCGCTGCTCATCACGCAGCGGTCGCACCTTCGCCGGGATGCCGAGCACGAGGCTTCCCGGCGGGATCACCATCCCTTCCGGCACCACCGCACCCGCGCCCACGATCGAACCGGCCCCGACGACCGCGTGGTTGAGCACGATCGCCCCGATCCCGATCAGGCTGCCGTCCTCCACCGTCGCCCCGTGCACCATCGCGCGGTGCCCCACCGTCACCCGCGCGCCGATGGTGCACGGCACTCCGGGATCACAGTGCACCACGGCGCCGTCCTGCACGTTGCTGTCGTCGCCGATCGTGATCCGGTCGGAATCCCCGCGAAGCACCGCGCACGGCCAGATGCTCACGCGCGCGCCGAGGACCACGTCGCCGAGCACGACGGCGGACTCGTGGATGTAGGGTCGGTCCGAAGCGTCGGGCGTGGGGGCGTGCTGGTCCGGCATCAGAAGGAGGCTCCGATCGAGAAGTAGGCGGATACACCACCCGAACGGGAGTATCGGCTCCCGGTCACCGGAACTGCAGCGCCGACGCGGAACCGATACGGCAGGTCGTACTGGAGCGCGGCATCGAACTGGAACTCGCCGCCGACGCTCTGCATCAGCGCCTGCGTCGAGGCCTTGCCGTTGCACACCGTCGTGTTGGTGGTCCCGCTCGGGCACCATGCCTGCGCCGCATCGGTGAACAGCGTCAGGTTCACCTTCTGCAGGAAGAGCGGAAGCATCATCCACCCCTTGTTCGGCTGGAGGAGCGGGATCCGCAGCTCGGCACTGCCGCCGAGCGCCCGCGTGCCGAACTGCGCGGCGGCGGGGAATCCGCGGACGAAGAAGGTGCGGCGCCCCTCCCCCACGGTGATCCCGGGGATCACCGAAAGGATCGAACCGCTCACCCCACCGGCCTCGAGCGTGCTCGCGGTGCGGTCATCCTCCCACCCGCCCGCGATCCGTCCGGCGAAGACGGCGTGCGCGGGACCTCCGAAGTCGAGCGACTTGAAGAACTGCGCATATCCCACCACGCTGTTCGAGCGCGTGGCCGAGGCATCGTCGCTGCGCCACCGTTGCCGCAGTGTGGCCGCGAGCTGGAAGCCATCCTCGGGCGAGATGCCGAGCGTCGTGAGACGCGCATTCCCGAAGCCGATGTTCGCGTACAACGACGGGAAGGTGTAGCTGCGCGTGTACGCGGAGCCGAGTCGCGCCAACAACGAGGTCGGCGTCGATTCGAAGTCGCGGAGCTCCACGTCGAAGCCGAGCGTGGCATACGAGTTGCTGCGATACCGCAGCCGCTGCGCCGTGACGGACGCTCCGGTGAAGCGCTTGCGGCGCGAGAGCGTGCCGAGCGGGCGTCGGAGCGAGTCGGCCACGGCGAAGTGATCCCACTCGGCGCTGCTCGTGAGGCCGAGCGTCGGATTGCCGAGCCCGGTGTAGGCATAGGAGAGGTCCCACGTCGTCTCGGGGCGGCCGAAGTCGCGGGTGACGAGCGCATTGTAGCGGTGGCGACCGATCACGTCGGTGCCGCTGGTGAGGAAGCCCCAGCTGGTGCGCTGGTCGTCGCTCGTCGTGGCGGCGGGGAGCCAATAGGTGGGGAGCAGTGAGGCCCACGGCGAGAGCGGCGACGCCGGCGCCTGGGCGGCGCTGACGCTCACCACCGTGTCGCCGCGCGACGGCGCGAAGACCGTGGTGCTCTCGGCGCGCACCCGCGGCGACGATGCGGGGAAGGTCGCGAGGTGATACCCATCGCCGCGGTACTCGAACGTCGCGATCCGCGACCCATCGGGACTCACCTCGCTCTCGAACAGCCCGGTCGGGCTCTCGGCGATCCGCTCGGTCAGGCCGCTGGCGAGGTCGAACCGATACAGCGCCGCGCGCCCGGTGCGATCACTCGTGAAATAGATGGCATCGTCCTTGGGCGCCCAGCTCGGTGCGAGGGTCACGCCGCGGGCGCCGGCGAACGACCGCAGCACGCGCCCGCGCGCGTCGAGCAGCACGAGGTCGCTCACGCCGCCGCGCACACGGCGGGCCACGACGATGCGTGCGCCGTCGTGCGACCACCGCGGTTCGGCCCAGATCGTGTCGAACGCACTCGACGTGATCGGCGCGATCTCGCGGCCCTGTACCGTCACCAGCTGACTGCTGGCCGGCGTCAGCTGCACGGCGACGATCTGCGGCTCGCACGTCGTGGCGGCGCCGGCGGCGCCGGCCGCGCACCGTGCGTCGGGCTGCACGAGGCGTGCCCCGGTCGTGAGCCGCGTCGTACGTCCATCCTGCTCGCGATAGAGATCGCTGCGCACCGTGTACGGATCGATCAGCTCGTCCTGCACGAAGATGCGCGACCCATCGGGCAGCGGCGATGTGGTGCCGAGCGAGGTGCGGTCGGCGATGGCGCGAGGAGCGCCGCCAGCGAGGTCCACCTCGGCGAGCGCGGGGAGGTCGCGTCCCGTGTTGCTCGCGTAGATGAGGCGCGCGTCACTCGTCCAGCGGAGTCGCTCGGCCGACCACCCGCGCGTGGTGAGGAGCGTGGGACGCGTGAGTGCCGACGGGACGGCGGCCGTGCGTCGCACCGAGTCGGCCCACGCGCGGAAGGCATCGTCGAAGCCGATGCCGAACGCTTCCGTGGCATTCGCATTGAGCAGGTACGGGATGGTGCGTCCGGCCGTCGCCTCGATGAACGCCCGCACCTTCGGCGCGCCCTGCGTGCGCGCCATGTAGTCGATGAGGAGCGAGCCGTAGGCGTACGGCGTCTGCCCGAGCGGAAACTGCGTGGTGCTCGCGGCCCACGCGTTGACGTTCGGCATGGTGCCGTCGAGGGCGTGGGCGCGCACGAGCATCGAATGCTCGGTGCCGAGGATGCGTCCCGCGCCGGTGATGCGCGATTCGTAGTAGACCGCGATCCCCTCGTCCATCCAACTCGGCGTGTAGAGACCGGGGAAGAGGAAGGGATTGCGGCCGAAGATGCGCTGCGCGAACCGCCACCAGCCGGCCGAACGATCCAGGTGGAACACGTGCGTGAGCTCGTGCGTCAGGACGAGGTCGAACCAATCGTCGAGGTACTTGAGCGCGGTGCCGTCCACCGGCGGGCGCGCGTACACGACGATCCGGTTGCTCGGGAAGAGGGTAGCGTAACCGTTGCTATAGTCCACGTTGTCGGCGATCACCAACTCCACCGGCCCGCGCGGCTCCACGAGTTCGGCGGCGAGGCGTCCCCAGGCGCGCTCGGCGCTCCCGGCCGCCCGACGGGCGGCCGCCTCGAGCCCCGGGCTGAAATGCACTCGGAAGTGCGGCGTGCTGAGACTCTCCCAGTGGAGGTCCGGGGCGAGCTGCGCACGCCCGACCGCCGGTGCCAGCGCGACGGAGACGAGTGCGGCCGCACATCGCAGCGCGCGACGGATCACGCGACGCATCAGCGCTCCTCCCGACGGGCGCGGAAGTATTCCTCGAGCCCGTCGGCGATGCCGAGGGCGTACTGACGCTGGAATTCCGGCGTGCGCAACGCGGCCTCCTGCTGCGGGATGATCACGAAGGCGCCCTCGCAGAGCACCGCCGGCATCCAGGTGAGTCGTGCGACCGCGAGGTTGTTCAGGTTGATCCCGAGGTCGCGGAGTCCCATCCGGCGGACGAGCCCCTGCTGCACGAGGCGCGCCAGCGGTTCGGATTGGTCGTGGAAGAAGTAGGTCCCCGTGCCATTGGCGGCGCGCGCGGGGTTGGCACCGTCGGGCCAGGCATTGAGATGGATGCTGACGAATGCGTCACCCTCGGCGCGGCGCGCGATCCCCGGCCGCGCCGCGAGCGCGACGGCCGCCCGCGTGGTGCGGGTCATGACCACCGTGGCACCGCGCTCCTCGAGCAGCGCCTTCAGCTGCTGCCCGACGCCGAGCGTCACATCCCCTTCGTAGAGTCCCGTCGGTCCGGTGGAGCCGATGGGCGGATGCCCCGGATCCACGACGATCGTGCGACCCGCGAGGGCGCGCAACGGATCGATCTCCGGCGCGTGCCGCACGCGCAACACGAGCGCGCTCCGATCCCACAGCACGCCGTAGCCGGCGTTCGCGTGGCGGAGATGCACCACGTAGCGCACCCGATCCACCGCCAGCGGCTCCCAGGTGACATCGCGCACCATCGGATCGTTGGTGGCGAAGTTGATCAGGTCGGTGTTCCCGGTGGTGCCGTAGAGCGTCAGCACGATCTCGTCGCGGCTCTGCGAGACGAGATACGGGGCACGCTCGCTCATCGAGAGGCGGAGCTCGCTCCAGCGTCCGCTCATCGAGACGCGGGCCGTGGTCACGGTGCGGCGCGGCGCCGATGCCTCGGGACGCTCGCGCGTCGCACGGGTCTCGACCCACCCTTCCAACTGCTGGTCCAGACGCACCCGCGACCACTCCCCACGCTGTCCGGTGAGTTCCACGAGCGTGCCGGGAAGGAGCGCCCATCGATAGGTCCCGTCGGGCGCCGGACGGACGTTGACGACCTTGTCGGTGTCCGACGGCGCATCGTTGTTCGCGAGCAGTTCCACGAAGCGCGGCAGCGACGGGTCGATCAGCTGTACCGCGCCGGTGGCGACATTCACTTTGTCGCTGCCGCGTGAGACGGTGATCGTCCCCGGCTGCCTGAGCTCGGCCGCGGCGACTTCGGTGCTCCACGAGACACCTCCCGTGTTGCGCAGCGGCAGGGTCTCCCCCGCCGCCGTCTGCAGCACCACCGACGCGTTCGACGGCGCCCGCAGCGCGACCCGCACCCGCTCCTCGGCGCGCAGCGCGAGCTTCCCCGCCGGCGCCACCGAGCCGCGATCGACGACCAGCGCGCCCGTCGAGGGGAGTGGCATCGCGAGCGGGCGGAGGGCCACCGTGAGCGTGGCCGAGGCGCTGTCGGCATCACGTCGCGCGATCAGTTCGTAGCGCGGCTTGTCCCCCGGGGGCACCGGGAGCCAGCCGAGGAAGGCGCCGTTCGGCTGCACCTCGACCGGGGTTCCGTTGATCGTCAGGTTCGCCCGCCCCGAGCCTACCGAGCCGAAGATGAAGTTCGAGTCGCGGACGCCGAGCGTCTGCCCCGGAGCCGGATACACGACCTTCACCGCGAGCGGACCGTCCACCATGGGGATCGGCGGAAGGGGCGGCGCGGGCTCGGTGTTGACCGGCGTGCGCACCGGGAAGGGCGCTCGGGGGCGGAAGCCGCTGTCGGGACGCGGAGCGGCCGCCGCAGGAGCGACCGGCGCGGGGGCGGGCGCCGGGGTCGGCGGGGGCGCGCAGGCTCCGGCCGCGGTGACACCCGCCAGCAGGGCGAGGCGAGCGAGGGAACGCGGGGTGATGTCCATTGAACACTACCATAATGCGCGGCCCCGCCTAGCCGCCACTCAGGGCGGGCCCTATATTCGCCCCCACGACGAGTTTAGCCTCAGATCGGGGCACTGGTTCACTCGTCCAACTCAGGGAGAGCCATCAACGGTGACTCGATGCGGCTCGTGCGGGCGGGAGAACGACTCCGATTCGCGATTCTGCCAAGGGTGCGGTCAGCCCGTGGTCCAGGGCGCGGCGCGGCTCATCCCGACCGATGGAGCCTGGAAGCTCGTGGGTAATCCCAAGGCGCCCACGAACGAGCGACGGGCCAAGGTCTCGACGCACTCGCAGCCCATCGGCACCCCGCTGCGCCTCTCGCTGCTCAGCGAGACCGGCGAGCTCCTCGAATCGTTCTCGCTCGACGGTGAGCGCATCACGATCGGACGCGACGACGGCGACCTCCTCTTCGAGAGCGACGTCTACGTCAGTCCGGTGCATGCCATGCTCTCGCGGCGCGACGGGCAGCTCTACCTCCGCGACCTCGGCGCGCGCAACGGCACCTGGCTCTTCATCGACGCACCCTACCGTCTGCAGGACGGCGACACCATTCTGATTGGGTCGCAGGTCATCCGGTTCCGCCGTCTGGGGTATCCCGGACCGCATCCCCCGGAGGCCGATCAGACGCGGCGACTCGGCTCGCTCGTGCCCGGCGCGGACATCGCCGTGCTCGCGCAGCTGCGGTCGGACGGGAGCGCCCGCGACACGGTGCACCTCTCGCCGGGACGCGGTGTCAGGATCGGACGCGAATTCGGGGATTGGGTCTTCCCCTATGACAAGACGATGAGCGGTCGTCACGCCGAGATCCGGAGTGAGGACCTCGAGTTCATCGTGCTGGATGACGGCAGCCGGAACGGCGTCGCGGTGGCAGTGCGCGGCGAACGGCCGGTGAAAGTGGGCCAACGGATCTTGATCGGAGACCAGACCTTGCGCGTGGAGAGCTTGTGAGCGAACAGAAGATCTGCCCAACCTGCGGGACCGAATATCCTCTGTCCGAGCGCTTCTGTCCGCGCGACGGGACGGCGCTCCGCGCCACCGGCGGCGAGCAGGGGGATCTGCTCGGCACGGTCGTGGCCGGCACTTTCCACATCATCAAGAAGCTCGGCGAAGGCGGCATGGGTCAGGTGTACCTCGCCGAGCACGTGAAGATGGGGCGCAAGGCGGCGCTGAAGGTGATGAACCCCGGGATGAACCAGGATCCTGACGCCATCGCGCGTTTCAACCGCGAGGCTGCCAACGCGAGCCGCCTGAACCATCCGAACGTCTGCGCCGTGTACGATTTCGGCGAGACGCCGGACGGGCTCATCTACCTCGCGATGGAGTTCGTCGAGGGGCAGTCGCTCACCGCGCTGATCGAGAAGACGGGGTCGCTCCCGGCGCCGCGCGCGGCCTCGATCATCCACCAGGCCGCCGACGCGCTCGGCGTGGCGCACGACTACGGCATCGTGCATCGCGACATCAAGCCCGACAACATCATGATCGCCAAGGGGCGCGACGGCTCCGATCTGGTGAAGGTCGTGGACTTCGGCATCGCGAAGGCGAGTTCGAGCGACGCGCAGAAGGTCACCAAGACCGGGCTCGTCGTCGGCACGCCGGAGTACATGAGCCCCGAGCAGCTCGCGGGCGACGTGCTCGACGGACGCAGCGACATCTACTCGCTCGGCCTCGTCGCCTTCAACTGTCTCACGGGAACGCTCCCCTTCCCCAGCAAGTCGGCGCAGGAAGCAATGATCATGCGCCTCACCGACAAGCCGAAGACGCTCGCCGAGATGAAGCCCGAGGTCTCGTGGCCGGCCGAGCTGCAGACCGTGCTCGACAAGGCGCTCGCGCGCGATGCGAGCGATCGCTACCAGAACGCCCCGGAGTTCGGCCGCGACATCTCGCGCGCCACGGAGCGGATGCCGGCCACCGTCGTGGCCGATATGGGAACGATGGTCATCGGCGCGCAGGCTGCGGCCGGTGCCGCGATGCCGGCCACGCGCGTGGCTTCGCCCGCCGAGAACAAGATGGCGTCCGCACCCGCGGCCGGCGCGACGCCGACGGCTCCGGCGAAGAGCGGGATGAGTCCCGCGCTGATCGGAGGCGGTGTGGTGCTCGTGGGCGCGATCGCATTCGCGGCCATGAAGTTCAGCGGCGGCGGCGCCAAGACCGATGCCACGACGCCCCCGGTTGCGGCGGAGTCCACGGCGGTCGCGAACGGCGCGGGAGCGCAGCCGGGCAACACCCAGCCAGCCGGTGGATCCAAGCAGACGCCGACGACCCCCGGGACGAAGCTCTCCAAGGGCCTGCCGGACAAGCCTGGCACGAAGAACGACGGCGGCTCCAAGGGGACGACGATCGTCGATCCGCCCGTGACGAAGCCGACGGTGAGCAACGCTTCTCCCGAAGCCTTGTTCGATCGCGTCTACGACAAGGGTGCCAAGGAATCCGACGCCCGTGCGGTATTGGCGACGATCAACGCCAGCTACCTCGAAGGGCTGAAGGGGGGACCGCTCTCGACCGCGTACGCGGCGCAGGCGCTCTCCTACCTGCTGTTGGGTCGCGAGGCCGACGCGTGCACCGCGGCCAAGCGCGCGCAGGCCGCCGGCACGACCTCGAAGACCAAGAACTCGATCGAGCAGATCGCCGGCGCGTGCTCGTGACGATCCGCGACCGTGACCTGCGTCACCGCCCCGCCCTCGGTCGGGGCACCATGGTTCCTTCCCCCGGAGTGACGTCGAGCCGCGGCATGCCCCGTCCCTTCTCCGGCCACCACCAGACGCTTCCCTCGTGACTGCGAACTCACCGAACGACGCACCGGTCCGCGTCCACGTCTTCGGCAAGACCGACGTGGGGCGCACCCGCGAGCACAACGAGGACGCGTTCATCGTCGCCGATCTGACGACCATGGACGCGACCCTCGGACCGCAGGTGCAGGAGCACGCCTTGGGGGATCGCGGGACCCTCTTCATGGTGGCCGACGGCATGGGCGGCGCCGCCGCTGGTGAGGTGGCCAGCGCGCTCGCCACACAGACCGTCCTGGGCGAGCTCGACTCCAAGTGGCGCAAGTCGGGCATCACCGATCCCGAGACCTTCGCCGTGGCCATCAAGGCGGCGACCGAGGCCGCCAACGCCCGCATCCACAAGTACGCTGCCGAACATCCCGAGAACCGCGGGATGGGGACCACGGCCACCATCGCCGGGATCCTGGGCGACACGCTCTACCTCGCACAGGTCGGCGACAGCCGCGGCTACCTGATCCGCGACGGCGTCGCGCAGCAGATCACGAAGGACCAGTCGCTCATGCAGAAGCTGGTCGAAGCGGGAGAGCTCACCGCCGAAGAGGCCGAGGTGAGCGATCGCCGCAACATCATCCTGCAGGCGCTCGGGCCGGAGTCCGCCGTGAAGGTGGATCTCACGCATCAGCAGGTGCGACGCGGCGACGTGCTCGTGCTCTGCAGCGACGGACTCTCCGGACAGATGCGCACGCCGGACATCGCGCGCATCGTCACGGCGCGGCTCCCGGATCTCGAAGGGGCCTGCACCGACCTGATCGCGCTGGCGAATGAGAACGGCGGCCCCGACAACATCACGGTGATCGTCGCGCAGTTCGATGGCGATGGTCTCGCGGAAGCGGATGCCGGCGAGAACGTCGGACATCGCGTGTACACCGGCGAGATGGATGCGCGGCCGACGATGCCGGTGACGGCCGCCTCGCTCCCGCCGGAGACGGAGGAGGAGCGCCGCGCCTCGGGCGGCTCCGTGCCGCCGTCGCCGATGCCGGTGACGCTCGAGACGCCCGCGGGCGGGCGCGCGGGTGCGCCCGCCCGAAGTGAGCCGTCGCCGAAGCCGCTCCCGGAGTCCCGGATCTCGGTCGGTGTGCTGCGCCTGTTCTTCGGCGTGATCGCCGTCGTCCTCCTGCTCTACATCTTCCTGCGGAGCCGCGCCTGATGCGGGTGGAACTCCTGATCACTTCCGGCTCGAGAGCCGGACAGCAGGAAATGCTCGAGATGCCGCTCATCCGCATCGGACGGCATCCGTCGAACGATGTGCGATTCCACCCCGAACTCGACACCGACGTCTCGGGGATGCACTGCGAGATCAAGGTGATCGGCGCCCGATTGATGCTGCACGACAGCGCGAGCACCAACGGCACCTTCGTGAACGGCGAGCGGGTCCGTGAGGACCGCCCCGTCTACGACGGCGACGTGATCTCGCTCGGCGCGAACGGTCCCAAGCTGGAACTCCGCGCGGCAGCGGCACGCCCGCCCGAGGCGACCCGCGTCGGAAGCAGCGGCGATGCCTTCAAGGCCGGGCAGCGCGGCGGCTCGGGGAGTGCGCCCTCCCCCTCGGGCGCGGGACGACTCGACACGCAGGCCCGCGTCGCGATCGCCGTGAAGGAGCAGACGGGGACGCTCCGCAACATGGTCATCGGGCTCACCGTCGTCGTGGCACTCGTGGTCGTCGGCGTGGTGATCTACGGCAAGCAGAGTGGGGCCAAGGCCGAGCAGGAACTCAAGGCCGCGCTCGCGCGCAACGACTCGCTGAGCGCGCTCGTCGCCAAGACGGTCGGCGCGATGAAGGGGAAGGTGAGCGGGCTCGATTCCGCGCTCCTGCTCAGCAAGGCGGAGGGCGAGCGGCTGCGCAACGAACTCTCGAGCGGCGGCAAGAGCGCCGACATCGCACAGCGGCTGCTGGCCGCCGAGACGCGCCAGCGGAACATCGTCTCCGCGGCGCAGCTCGACTACGAGTCGATCGCCGCCAAGAGCTCCCCCGCAGTGGTCTTCCTCGCGGTGCAGCTGCCGAGCGGCAAGAAGGTCTCCGGCAGCGGCTTCAACGTGCTGCCGTCCGGCATGGTCATCACCAACAAGCATGTCGTGCAGGACGAGAGCGGCGGTGCGGCGGTGCGGATCGCGGTGCTCTTCGACAAGACCAAGGCGGCCTGGATGCCCGCGCACGTCGTGAAGGTGAGCGACTCCGACGATCTCGCGTGGATCAAGATCGACCGCGACGGTCCCTTCCCCACGGTCGCGGGCGTCTCACGCACACCGGACGTGCGAGTCGGGACCCCGGCGGCGATCATCGGCTATCCGCTCGGCACCTCCACGGCGGGGATGGAGGGCGACATCTCCTCCCTGCTCGCCGTCTCGACGCTTGGCGTCGCCACGGTCAGCAAGGTGCTCGACAACGTGATCCAGTTCGATGCCTTCGCGGCCGAAGGATCGAGCGGGAGTCCGATCTTCGACTCGCGCGGCTACGTGATCGCCGTGCTGTACGGCGGTGCCGCCGAGAGCGGCGGGCGCATCATCTATGCAGTGCCGGCGCGGAAGTTGGCGGATCAGATGCCGGCGGAGGCGCAGGGGATCGTCCGCTGACCCGCATCGAGATGGTCGAGAGCCCCGGCGCGGCATCGCAGCGCCGGGGCTTCGTTCATCCGCGTGCGGATCGGTGGAGCAACCCTCGCGCGAGCGCGCGTGCGGCCGCGGCCTGCATCACCGGCGTCCCTTCCCACGCGCAGGCGATCCGAGGGGCGTCGGGGAGCGACGCCGCGTGGCGCGGGTGCCCGAAGAGCACCACGCAGGCGTCGCGCTTCTGCGCGGCGGCCACGGCGATGGCGCGTGATACGGCCGCGCGCGCGACCTCGGATGGCGCATCGTACCCCTTCCACGCGATCACGTCACAGTAGAGGGCGATCAGCACCGGGACACGGGTGTGTGCCGTGGGTTCCGATACCACAGGAGCGTCCATCTCCAGCGCGCGCAACGTGGACTCGAACATCCCGCGCTCGCGTGGGGGCCATGGCCCGGTGGAGTCCTCGTCGACCACGACGACCTCCACCGCCTGCCCCAACCGCGGGGCCTCGCCGCGGACCATGTGCACGGAGCGATCGGCGATCTGCCGCACCCACATCACGTCGTCGAGCGCCGTCTCGCGTGCCGTGGACGACGAGGCCCATCCGGCCCACCGCGCGCGTCGCTCGATGGCGCGCCGCACGAGCTCGCGGTCGAGCGCGCCATCGGTGATGGCTCGCGTGATGGCCTCCGCCGTCCCCTGCGGATCGGCGACACCGAGCAGGACATCGCACCCCGCGGCCAGCGCACTCACGCAGACCGCCGCCTCGCTCCCCAGCGCGAGCACGCTGCGCATGTCCACCGAGTCGCTGACGATCAGCCCCTCGAACTCCATCGACTCGCGGAGCAACCGCGTGACGATCGGCGCCGAGAGCGTCGCCGGCAGGTCGCGCGAGTCGAGCGTCGGATAGCGCACATGCGAGACCATGATGCTCGCCACACCGCCGTCGATCACCGCACGGAACGGAGCGAGATCGCTCTGCGCGATCAGCTCGGGTCGTTCGGCGACGATCGACGACTCGAGATGCGAATCCCCGCGCGCCCGACCATGTCCGGGGAAGTGCTTCGCGCACGCCATCACCCCCTCGGCCTGACAGGCGTCCACCCACTCGCCCGCGAAGGCCGCGACCGCCTCCGGATCCGCACCCGGGGAACGCACGCTGATGACCGGCGATCCGGGGGGAAGGTCGAGATCGCAGACGGGACCGAGTGCCCAGTTCAGTCCGAGGGCCTTGAGTTCGCGCGCGGTGATGCGCGCCGCGCGACGTGCGATCCCCGAGGGATCGTGCCGGGCGAGCGCCCCGAGGGCGGCGAGCGGCGGAAGCTCGGTGCATCCCGAGAACTGCTCCCCTGCCCCACGCTCCGCGTCGGCCGCGAGCAACAGCGGTTCGCGCGAGGCGCCCTGCAGCGCCGCGGCGAGCGCGCCGACCTTCTGCCTGGGCCCGCCGCGAATGATGAAGCCCCCGACACCGACCTCGAGGGCGTCCTCGATGACGCCGCGCAGATACGCGAACCCGTTGGTCGCGTCCCACGGAAGCGCCGGGACGAGCAGCGACGCGACGTTCACGCCGGGGTGTAGCTGCCGAGCACGCGCGCGCCGCGGGCGCCGGTGGCCGACGGCACATTCCCCGGCTCTCGCTCCAGATGCAACAGTCCCAGCAAGGCGAAGGCCACCGCCTCCTTGGCCTCGCCATCGAAGAACAGATCGTCGAACGGGACCACCCGACGGGTGAGGAAGCCCGGCGCGGCCGGCACCTGCGCCAGAGCCCCCTCTATGGAGGCGACGAGCGCCGGGTTCCGCGCGCCGCCGCCGGAGAGCACGATCTCCGCGACCGGCTCCGGGATGAAGCGCGCGAAAGCCAGCGCGATGCTGCGTGCGGTCAGCGCCGTCGCCGTCGCGACGATGTCGGGGACGGAGCACTCGGCCCGCGCGTGCAGACAGCGGGCGATGAAGGCGTCCACGAAGTCGGGGGTGAAGAGCTCGCGTCCCGTGCTCTTCGGCGGTTCGGCGTGGAAGAACGGGAGATCCAGCAGCTCCTCCACGATCTCTTCGATCGGGGTCCCGGCGAGTGCGAGGGCACCGTCCACGTCGTACTGCATTCCGGGGACGAGCGCGCGGACGACGGCGTCGATCACGCAGACCCCGGGCCCGGTGTCGAACGCACGGACCGCGCTCAGCTCGGGACGCGGACCCGGCGGGACGATGGTGATGTTCCCGATCCCGCCGATGTTCTGCAACGCACGCCAATGGGTCGGCGCGCCGAAGAGCAGCGCATCGGCGATCGGGACGAGCGGTGCCCCCTGGCCACCGGCGGCAACGTCGCGCACGCGGAAATCGCTGATCACCGGGATCCCCGTGCGCTCCGCGATCACCGCCGGCTGCCCGAACTGCCACGTCGCGTAGGGCGGCTCGTGCCAGACGGTGTGGCCGTGCGAGGCGATCGCCGCGATGTCGGCACGCGGCACGCCGCTATCGGCGATCGCCTGCACGGCGGCATCGGCGAGCCATCCTCCCAGAGCGAAATCGAGCCGCGTGATCTCGGCAGGATTGGTGCCCACCATCACGTCGGCCAGGCGCGCACGCTGCGTGCTCGAGTACGGCCGCGAGACGAAGGAGAGGAGTTCCACCGTGCGGAGTCCGTCCTCGGCCGTGCGGAATCGCGCGACGGCGGCGGAGATCCCGTCGAGCGAGGTCCCCGACATCAGGCCGACGATCACCCGATCCTGCGGCATCAGAACGGGACCGGGATGGGACCGATGATCTCGCGGACGAACCCCCGCTTGATCTCGAGCATCGTCAGCGCCCGCTCGCGCGTCACCTGCTTCTCGTGCATCACGATCGCGACCTTCACGCTGCCGCCGGCGGCATCGATCGCCGCGCGCGCCGTCTCACGGTCCGTCTTGCAGACCTCCATGAAGATCCGCTCGGAACGATCCACCAGCTTTCGGTTGGTGGCCATGAGATCGACCATCAGATTGCGATAGGTCTTCCCCATGCGCACCATCGCGCCGGTGGAGATCATGTTGAGCACGAGCTTGGTCGCGGTCCCGGCCTTCATGCGCGTCGAGCCGGTGAGGACCTCGGGACCGGTGTCCACGTGGATCACGATCTCGGCCGACCGGCGCATGTCCTGCGGCGGCGTCGCGCAGCAGAGCAGCGCGGTGCGCGCGCCGACCGACTTGGCGAAGTCGAGCGCCGCCCGCACGTACGGCGTGCTCCCGCTCGCGGCGATCCCGATCACGAAGTCCCCCTGCTGCACCTGGACCTCAACCAGTGCCAGGCGGCCGCCGTCGGGCTGATCCTCCGCCCCTTCGATCGGGAGCCGCAGCGCCCGGTCACCACCGGCGATGAGTCCGATGAAGCGCCCCGGCCTCTCGCCGAAGGTCGGGGGGATCTCGCTCGCATCCAGCACGCCGAGCCGCCCCGAGGTCCCGGCGCCCATGTAGATCACGCGGCGGTCGGACCGCAAGGCGAATTCGGCCGTCTCGATCGCGGCCGCGATCTGTTCGCGCTGGGCGTGCACCGCAGCGGCGACCGTCTGGTCCTCGGCGTTGATCATGTCGACGATCTCGACCGGGGTGACGAGGTCCAGGTCGACGGTGCGCGGGTTCGGGAGCTCGGTTTCGCGGAGTTGGGACACGGGAGGGCCGGGGATGCGGGGGACGGAGGCTACGGGCTAAGTTAGGGGACGATTCGCGGCCGCCCAAGTGGCACCGCGCCAACGGCAAGGGAGAATCCCGTGAACGCTCGCTCCACGTTCGTCCGTGCACTCGTCGCCGCCGGCTGCGCCGGCCTCTCCGTCGCGGCCTGCCGCGCCACCAACTCCGGCGCCTCCACCGCCGCCGAGAACACCACGCAGGCGGCGTTCCCCGGCGGGTGGCGCTTCCCGACCGGCACGCAGGCCACGGTGTCCGAGCATGCGATGGTGGTGAGCAACTCCCGACTCGCGAGCGAGGCCGGGATCGAGATCCTCAAGGCGGGGGGCAACGCGGTCGACGCCGCCGTCGCCACCGGCTTCGCGATGGCGGTCACCTATCCGTCGGCGGGGAACATCGGCGGCGGCGGCTTCATGAACATCCGCATGGCCGACGGCCGCAATGCGGCGATCGACTACCGCGAAGTGGCGCCCCTCGCGGCGACGCGCGACATGTACCTCGACGCCAACGGCAAGCTCACCAACAAGAGCGTCGTCGGCCCTCTCGCCGTCGGAGTTCCCGGCGCCGTCGCCGGCATGAACGAGGCGCTCACGAAGTACGGCACGATGACGCTGGCCCAGGTCATGGCCCCCGCGATCCGGCTCGCCGAACAGGGATTCGAAGCCGACAGCGCCTTCTCGCGCGGTCTCGCCGGCGCCCGCAATCTGCTGGGACAGTTCGAAGGGAAGGCGGTGTTCTATCCGGGCGGCGAGGCCCCGAAGCCCGGATCGCTCTTCAAGCAGCCCGATCTCGCACGGTCGCTGAAACTGATCGCCGCGCAGGGGGTGAAGGCCTTCTATGACGGAGAGGTCGGCGACTCGCTCGTGGCCGAGATGAAGCGCAGCGGCGGGATCATCACCAAGGAGGACCTGCGTCGCTACAAGCCGGAATGGCGCACGCCGATCCAGAGCACGTATCGCGGCTACACGCTCTTCACGATGCCGCCAGCGAGTTCGGGCGGGATCACGATGACCGAGACGCTCAACATCCTCGAGAACTTCGCGCCGCTCCCGCCGTTCGGCAGCGTGCAGTACACGCATCTCCTGGCCGAGGCGTATCGGCGCTCCTTCACCGACCGCAACGAGAAGCTCGGCGACCCGGCCTTCGTGAAGGTCCCGATCGAACAGCTCACGAGCAAGGCGTACGCCAAGTCGCTCGCGCAGCAGGTGGACCGTGCCAAGGCGAGCAAGACGCCGACCTTCAACCCGAAGGGCGACGGGATGCACACCACACACTACTCCGTGGTGGACGCCAAGGGGAACGCGGTCGCGACGACCACGACGCTCAACAACTCCTACGGCTCCGGCGTCTGGGTGCGCGGCGGCGGCTTCCTGCTCAACGACGAGATGGACGATTTCGCCGCCAAGCCCGGCAGCCCG
>CAZAGK010000006.1:0-64256 GCA_964484775.1 uncultured Gemmatimonas sp.
AAGGCGAGCGGGTCCCACGCCGGATCCGGCGCGCGCCCTTGCTTCCCCGTGAGGAACTCCGACCAGGGCTCGAGCCCGTCGGCGTAGAAGGCATCGCCCGCGGGGCGCACCTGGAAGATCACGGCGTTCATCCCCACCTGCCGCGCACGATCCATGATCATGAGCATCTCCTGCTGCTGCTGCGCCACCGTGAGCCCGGGCTTCGAGGGCCAGTCGGTGTAGCGCACGGTGGTCAACCACACCGCGCGGAACTCCCGCGGCACCGCCGGCGGCGCGCACTCCGCTTCGTTGGGCGGACAGGGCGCCATCAGCGCTGCCGGAGCGGTCGTAGCCGCCGGAGCCGAGGGGCGCACCGGCGTCTGGGCCAGCAGCGCCGAGCCGGTGAGCGGAAGGGCGAGCGAAAGGGCGGAGGTGAGGGTCAGGAGCGCACGCATGGTCACTTGATCCTCTTCAGATCGGCCGCGATGTCATCGGGCTTGGTGTTCGGCGGGTAGATCATCGTCAACTTGCCATCCGGATACACGACGAACGCCTGCCCGGGATGTATCACGCCATACGTCCCCGCGGGCATGCTCGGCAGGAACTCCTTGAACACCGCGAACCCCCAATCCTTGCGGACCTTGTCGATGTCGGCGCGCTCGACCGCGAGCCCGAGAATGGCGTCGTCGAACTTCCGGGCATAGTCGGCCGCCACCTGCGGGGTGTCGCGATCGGGGTCGACGGCCGCGAACACGTAGCGCACATGGGCACCGTCGGCGCCGAGTGTGCGGCGGACCTTGGCCCAGTCGCTGAGCATCGTGGGGCAGGCATCGGGACAGTGCGTGTACCCGAAGTACACGAGCACCACCCTCCCCTTCTCGGCGGCCAGATCGAACCGCTTGCCGTCGGCCCCGGTGAGGACGAGCGGCGGGGCGGGCTGCGGATCGGTGATCATCGTGCCATGCATCGGCACCGGCTTGGCGCAGGCGGCGGCCGTGATCAGCGCGGCCGTGAAGGCCGCGCGACAGGTGCGAAGTCGGAGAAAGGAGCGCATCATTCCCAATCTAACCGTTCCGCCCCCCGACTTCCCGCCCCGCCCACTCATGTCCACCACGCGATTCTCCCTCGACGGCAAGGTCGCCGTCATCACCGGCGCCACGCGCGGGATCGGCCAGGCCATCGCCCTCTCCTTCGCGGGGCAAGGGGCGAGCGTCGTGGTGGTGAGTCGCAAGCAGGAGGCGGTGGACGCCACCGTCGCGGCGATCACAGCCGCCGGTGGCAAGGCCGCCGGCATCGCGTCGAATGTCGCCAAGGAAGGGGAGCCGGCGCGGATCGCGGCGTTCGCCACGGAGCAGTTCGGCGGGGTGGACATCCTCGTCAACAACGCCGCCGCCAACCCGGCCTTCGGCCCGGTCGAGAACACGAGCGGCGAGGTCTTCGACAAGATCCTCGGCGTGAACCTCAAGGCACCCTTCGAGCTGGCGAAGCAATGCCTGCCGAGCATGACGGCGCGCGGGGGAGGGGCGGTGCTGAACATCTCGAGCATCGGCGGTGTGTCGCCGGAGCCGGGGCTCGGGATCTACTCGGTGAGCAAGGCGGCGATCATCTCGCTCACCAAGGTGATGGCCAAGGAGTGGGGGAAGCACAAAGTGCGCGCGAACGCCATCTGCCCGGGGCTGATCAAGACGGACTTCGCGAGCGCGCTCTGGTCGGACCCGAAGATCCTGGCGCATACGCTGCGCAAGCAGGCGATCGATCGGCTGGGGGTGCCGGATGATATTGCGGGGTTGGCGTTGTTCCTGTGCTCGGATGCGAGTGCGTTCTGTACGGGTGGGGTGTATATGGCGGATGGGGGGTATACGGTTTGACATGAGGCACTGGGGGAGACTCGCCGCGCTCGTGTGTCTTGTCCCCTGCATCGCGCAGGGGCAGCGGCCGGTTTCGCTCACTGGGGCGGTCTTCGACTCGCTCGTGACCGAGCGCCCGCTGGCGAACGCGACCGTCGTCGTGGTCGAGCTCGCACGATACACCACGACCGACAGCGCGGGGCGGTTCCGCTTCGATTCTCTCCCTCCGGGACGCTTCAGCGTCACCTTCCAGCACCCGGTCCTCGACCGGCTCGGCGCGGGAGGGGGCACATCGGTGGTCGCCCTCGGCGCTGGGTCCGATCGGACGATCGCGCTGGCGACACCGAGTTTCGGAACGCTGTATCGGTCCACCTGCCACGAGACGCCGGATGAACGGCGCGGGGTGCTGTTCGGCCGCACCGTCGCCGCCGCATCGGACCGCCCGATCGCTGCTGCCCGGACCTCTGCGGTCTGGCGCGACGAGATCGCGCTCGACAGCGCCTCTCGACCGACATTGCGAGAGAACGTCGGCGCATCGAATGCCGTTGGATTCTTCGTTGTGTGCGGAGTGCCGCGCCGCGGGGTGATCGCACTCGCAGCGAGCACTTCCGATGCCCGAAGTGGCACGACGATCCACACACTGACGGGAGAGCGCATCGCTGCGGTCCGGCTCAGGCTCGCTTCGTCAGTGGATAGCTCGTCCGCGTCCGCTCGGCTCACCTTCGTGAATCCGTCTGGTGCTCCGATCCCTCGGGTCACCGTGTCGGACTTCGACACCCGGCGGACGCTGGCGACTTCAGGGCTGGACGGGATCGTGCAGGTCGCGCAGCTCGGCGCTGGCTCTCGTACACTCGAGGCGCGCGCGGTCGGCTTCACCCCGACGTTCATGAGTGCGGACTTCGCCCCCGGCGGGCGGCGTGATTCGACGCTGATGCTACAGCCGATCGCGCAGTCGTTGGATCCGGTGAGTGTCGCTGCCGCGAACGCCGGCGCCGACAAGTCCGGCTTCAACGAACGCATGAAGGCCGGTGTGGGCCGATTCCTCACCCAGAACAAGATCCAAGCGATGGGCGCGACCGATGTGGTCACGATCCTGGCGCGGGTCCCGGCGCTGCAGCTGGAACGTCAGGGCGGGAAGTACGTGATCTCGATGCGCGGCGGCGGGAGTGGGATCGCCGGGGGACGTTCGTTCAACGGCAGGTGCGCGCCGAGCATCTTCATCGATGATATCCCCACCACCTTGGCTGACGCTCGCGATCAGCTCGAGGTCGGTCGGATCGCGGGGATCGAGGTTTATACCTCGGGTGAGGTCATCCCGGCCCGATTCGACAACAGCAGTCGGACGGCGTGTGGTTCCATCGTGATCTGGACGAAGCCCTAGGCGTCGGCCGGCCGCTGAGCGCAAGCTGTGAATATCTCCGCATCCGAGCCAGTACCGCCTACTCCCAGCGCCACTCCTCGATCTGGAAACGCGTTGGCGGTGTGTCGATCAGCTTGTCATCACCGCGAGCAGCACAGCGCGCTGCGGCTTCGGCCCAGCCCTGTCCGACGACTCGAACGGCAGTCTTCTTGGAGGCGCGCGGCTGCTTGGTGCGCTCAGGCTTGCGCTTGGACTCTTTGGTCATGATGGTAGCCTCATCAGCGTCAATCGGTCGAGACTGACTTGCGTACTTGCTTGCAGGAACCCTACGCTCGGCTCGGCCGCCGAGTCAACATCGTTTGGCTTCCTACGAAACCTTCGGCGGCCTCGGCACGAACGCCGACACCTCCAGCTGATACTGCCGGTACGCCTCCCCCCGCGACTTCACCGCGTGCGCCTCGGTGGCGGGGATCCCCGTCACCCGCAGCAGGAAGTACAACATCAGGATCGGGCACCCGATCCCGAGCCATCCCCACGGCGACCCGAGCGCGAAGACCGCGAACGACACCCAGATCAGCCACTCGAAGAAATAGTTCGGGTGCCGGCTCCATCCCCAGAGCCCCACGCGGCAGACCACACCCTTGTTGGCCGGGTCGGCCTTGAACTCGCGGAGCTGCCGGTCGGCCACCGCCTCGCCGACCACCGCCACCAACCAGATGAGCGCGCCGAGCAGTTCGAAGGGGCTCACGCCGACCGTTGTATTGCGCGAGGCGGCCAGGTACGGGGTGGAGAGGACCACATCGAGCACCCCCTGGAACATGAAAAAGAAGAAGAACTTGAGTCCGACGTTCGTCTTCCACCGTTCCCGGATCTCCCCGTAGCGGGCGTCCTCAGGCTCGCTCGAGACCCGGGCCACGAGGTGCAGGGTGAGGCGCGCGCTCCAGAGGCCCACCATCAGCAGGATGGCGAGCCGGCGGGGGCCCCATCCCGTTCCGAGCCAGGCGTAGAGCACCGCGAGGATCCCCAACCCCGCCGTCCACCCGACATCGACGACCGCGGCGTTCTTGAGTGCCAGATGCAGGCACCAGAGCGCGAACATCATGGCCAGCACGGCGGTGCTGCCGGCCAGGAGCTGGGTGGTCAGAGCGTTCATCGAATATCCATTGAACTTCCAGAGGTAGGGCGCGACACGTTGGCCGACCGGGGCGCCACATCGTACTTTGGCAGTCGTAGCAATCCCCCGCAATGAGCGGAGCCGAAACCGAATGCGCCGACCCAGCCCCGTTTCCGCCGGAATCCCCTTCCGGACCCTCCTGACCGCCGTCAGTGCCATCGCGCTCGTGAGCGCCGCCGCCTGCATGCCGCCATCGGCGCAGGGAGGCAACGATCCCAGCGCCGCGAGCACCGCCCGACGGGACCCGATCGTCGGCCCCAAAGCCGGCCACGTGGTGGTGGTCGGGGGCGGGACGATGGGCCCCGAGCTCTACGCCAAGATGATGGAGCTCGCCGGCGGCCCCGATGCCCCGGTGGTCGTGGTCCCCACCGCAGGAGGCGACACCACCTACCCCGCCGACTGGGCCGGAGCGAGCGGCTTCAAGAAGGCCGGCGCCAGGAATGTCTTCGTACTTCATACGGTCGACCGCAAGGTCGCCGACTCCGACGCCTTCGTGGAGCCGCTCAAGAAGGCGAAGCTCGTCTGGTTCGGCGGTGGGCGGCAGTGGCACCTGGTGGACTCCTACACCGGCACCAAGACCGAAACGGAGTTCCGTCGCGTGCTAGAGCGCGGCGGCGTGGTCGGCGGCTCCTCGGCCGGCGCCTCGATCCTCTCGTCATTCCTCGTGCGCGGCGCCCGCGAGAACAACTTCATCATGATGGCCCCCGACTACCTCGTGGGCTTCGGCTATCTGCGCAATGTCGCCATCGACCAGCATGTGGTCGCGCGCGATCGCCTGATGGACATGCCGCAGGTCATCGCCAAGCACCCCGAACTCCTCGGCATCTCCGAGGACGAAGGCACCGCCTGGATCGTGACCGGCGACCACGCCGAGATCATGGGGCGCAACAAGGCGTTCGTGTACAATGGGAAGGACGCCAACGATCCGGGGCAGCCCTATCTCACGCTGCGCCCCGGTGACACGTACGACTTGGGCGCGCGCCGCGTGACGCATCGCGCGATCGACGATGCCGCCATCACGCAGCGCTTCGTGGACTCGCTCATGGCCGACTACGCCAAGCCGGGTGCGCCGGGCGCCGCGGTGCTCGTCGCGCAGGACGGTCGTGTGCTCATCAACTCCGCCTACGGCCTGAGCGACGTCGCAACCAAAGCACCGCTCACCACCCGCAGCAACTTCCGCCTCGCCTCCGTCACCAAGCAGTTCACCGCCGCGGCCACCCTGCTGCTCGTGAAGGACAACAAGCTCAAGCTCGACGAGTCCCTCACCGACATCTGGCCCGACTTCCCCGCCTACGGCAAGAAGATCACCGTCAAGCATCTGCTGCAGCACACGAGTGGCATCCGCGACTACGAGGACTTCGTCCCCGACTCGCAGACGAAGCAGGTGAGCGACGCCGACGTCCTCGCCCTGCTCAAGAAGACCGACAGCGTCCTCTCCGCCCCCGGCGCCAAGTACCACTACAGCAACTCCGGCTACACGCTCCTCAGCGAGATCGTCACCAAGCGCTCGGGCATGCCCTTCAAGAGCTTCCTCCAGCGCCGCATCTTCACCCCGGTCGGGATGCACAAGACGCTCGCCTACACCGCCGGCGACACCACGCTCAAGTTCCGCGTGTTCGGCCACTCGCGTGATGGATCGAGCTGGAAGCAGACCGATCAATCCAACACCTCCGCCGTCTTGGGCGACGGCGGCATCTACAGCTCCGTCGACGAGCTCTACCGCTGGGATCAGACGCTCTACACCGACGATCTCTTGAGTCAGACTGTCCTCAAGGACGCCTTCACCTCCGGCGTCACCACCGATCGTCAACGCACGGGCTACGGCTACGGCTGGTTCAGCGACAGCTATCGCGGTGCTCCTCGGCTCTACCACACGGGAAGCAGCATCGGCTTCCGCAACGCCATCGTCCGCATCCCCACGCTGCGGGCCACGGTGATCATCCTCACCAATCGCAACGAAGGGGAGCCGGTCAAGATCGCCGAGAAGATCGTCGACAAGCTCTTCTTCAACGGCAGCGCCAACGAGTGGCAATCGCAGAAGGTGAACAGCACCTCGAGCTGCCGCAGCCTGAGCGCACCGACCGCGATGGTCGCCTGGGCGGGATGCACGGGTGGAAAGGTCTTCCGCACCACGGACGGCGGCACCACTTGGTCGGTGGACTCCGTTCCCGGCGCCGCGCGTCTCGACTTCCGTGGCATCGCGGCCTTCGACGCCAACACCGCGGTCGTCGCGAGCGCCGGCCCTGCCGAACAGGGGCAGGCACGCATCTATAGGACGACGGATGGTGCAAAGAGCTGGCAGCTCACCTACTCCGACTCCACCAAGGGGGTCTTCCTCGACGGTCTCTCCTTCTGGGACGCGCAACACGGCTTCACCTTCAGCGACCCGATCGACGGCAAGCTCGTGATCCTCACCACCGCCGACGGTGGCAAGAGCTGGCAGCGCACGAACCCGGCCAACATCCCGCCGATCATCGCCAACGAAGCGGCCTTCGCCGCGAGCAACACGCAGCTCACCACGCAGGGGTCGAGCAATGCGTGGATCGCCACCGGCGGCGGCAAGGAAGCGCGCGTCTTCCGCACCACCGACCGCGGACTCACCTGGACGGTCGCCGGCACGGGGATGCCGGGCGGCGCGAGCGCCGGGCTCTTCGGCATCGCCTTCGCCGACGCACGCAACGGACTCGCCGTGGGTGGCGACTACGACATGACCAAGGGGCAACCCGACTGGGCCATCCGCACCACCGATGGCGGCCTGACCTGGAGCAAGGCGAGCACGATCAATCGCCCCAACGTCGCGGTGCAGGGCGTGGCCATCGTGCGCGGTGCGCGCGTCCCCACCTTCGTCGCCACCGGCGGCGCGGGCACCGCCTTCTCCACCGATTTCGGCGCGAGCTGGCAGCATGGTGATACCCTTACCTCGTGGGCGGTGAGCTTCCCCGCCCCGAACGCGGGCTATGTGGCGGGCGCGCGCGGACACGTCGCGAAATTCATCGGAGGGAAGCCATGACCTACGATCTCAAGGACGCGAACCTCCCCAAGCTCGGGAGCTCCGGACTCCGCCTGGTCGCCGCACTCGCCGAGTCGCCGATCGTCGGGCCGTTGCTCATCGAGAAGCTCAAGCGCGACGGTGGACTCGCCGACTTCGACAAGCTCACGCCGGACGAAGTCCCCACGATGTATCCGCATCTCCCCGCGGACGATCGTGCCGTTCCCACCCTCGTGCACGCCACGCAGCCCACCACTTCACCGGGGTTCCACTTCCCGAGCGTCGACGATTTCCACGAGGCGTATCGCTCCGGACGCACCACCCCGGAACAGGTCGCCAAGAACTTCCTCGCGCAGGCCGAGGAGAGTGATCGCGGGGAACGTCCGCTGCGCGCCTTCATCGCCATCCACCGCGACGACGTCTTCACCCAGGCCCGCGCGAGCACCGAACGCTGGCGCGCCGGCCGCCCCCTTGGCCCCTTCGACGGCGTACCGATAGGCGTGAAGGACGAGATGGACGTCGCCGGCTACCCGACGACCGTCGGCACCAAGTTCATCGGCCGCACCCCGGCCGCGCACGACGCCACCGTCGTCGCCCGCATGCGCGCCGCCGGCGCGGTGATCGTCGGCAAGACCAACATGCACGAGATCGGCATCAACATCACCGGCCTCAACCCGCACCACGGCTCCACCCGCAATCCCTACCACGACGGGCACCACACCGGCGCTTCCTCAAGCGGCTCGGGAACGGCGGTCGCGTCGGGGCTCGTTCCGCTCGCCATCGGCGCCGATGGTGGCGGTTCCATCCGCATCCCCTCCGCCCTCTGCGGCATCGTCGGGATCAAGAGCACCTTCGGTCGCGTCAGCGAACACGGCGCCTACCCGCTCACCTGGACCCTCGGCTACCTCGGCCCCATGGCCACCAATGTGCGCGACACCGCGCGCGCCTGGGCCATCATGTCCGGCCACGACGCGCACGACGGCAACACCGCCGGCCAGCCGGAACTCACCCTCGACGACGGCGCCCCCGCTTCACTCGCCGGCGTGCGACTCGGCGTCTACCGCCCCTGGTTCCGGCACGCGACGGCCGAAGTCGTGGAACGCTCGGAGCAGCTGCTCAAGCGCTTCACCGAGCGCGGTGCCACGGTGCACGAGGTGGAGATCCCCGAGCTCGACGCCCAGCGCGTGGCGCACATCGTGAGCATCACGAGCGAGATGGTCACGAGTCTCGAACGCTACTACGCCAAGCACCGCGGCGACTTCGGACTCGACGTGCGCGTGAACCTCGCCCTCGCCCGCAGCTTCACGGCGCGCGACTACGTGAACGCGCAGCGTATTCGCACGCGGGCACAGGCACTCTGGGCCAACGCCTTCGCCGACGTGGACGCCATCATCACGCCGACCACGGGGCAGACCGCCCCCGCCATCGACGAGAGCTCCCTCCCCGACGGCAACAGCGACCTCTCGATGTCGCTCCGCGTGATGCGCTTCTGCCAACCGTCCAACTTCACCGGACATCCCGCCATCACCATGCCCGCCGGCTACGACGCCAAGGGCCTCCCCATCGGCCTGCAGGCGATCGGGCGGCCGTGGGGGGAACGTCTGCTCTTCCGCATCGCCGCGATGGCCGAACAGCTCGTCGAACGTCAGGCGCCCAAGCGCTGGTACCCGGTACTGGAGCGTTGACCGAACTTCTCCGCATGCTGCCGGGGCTCTCGCTCGCCTTCATCATCGGCATCACCCTGGGCATGCTCGGCGGCGGCGGGTCGATCCTCACCGTCCCCGTCTTCGTGTACGTGCTCGGCTACGATCCCAAGATCGCGATCGCCATGAGTTATCCGGTGGTCGGCTTCACCACACTCGTGGGTGCGATCGGTCGCTACCGATCGGGGGTCGTGAAGGTGCAGCGCGCCCTGATCGTCGGAGCCGCGTCCATGGCCGCCGCCTTCGCCGTCGCGCGCCTCTCGCACGGGGTGAAGGGCACACTCCAGCTCGCGATCCTCGGCGCCGTGATGCTCATCTCCGCCGTCACGATGCTGCGCTCGGCCAACAAGGCCGAAGTCCCGGCGGACCTCGCGCCGCCGCGTCCGGCCGTGCTCGCGCTCGTCGGACTCTGCGTCGGCTCGCTCACCGGACTCGTGGGGATCGGGGGCGGATTCCTGATCGTACCGGCGCTCGTCGGTTACGGTGGCGTCGCCATGCGCGAGGCGGTGGGGACGTCGTTGCTGATCATCACCGCCAACTGCGTCGCCGGGTTCGCGGGACAGCAGAACGTCGCGGCACTCCCGTGGTCACTCATCATTATCTTTACCACAGTCTCGATGGGCGGTCTCGTGCTCGGCACGCGACTCGCCCGTCAGGTACCGGTCGGCAGCCTCAAGCGGGCGTTCGCGGTGCTCTTGCTGGTGATCGCCGCACTCCTGCTCTGGCAGAACCGATCGCAGTTCTAACGACCAGAGGCACGACATGTTCTTCAGACGCTTCTACGACGACGGGCTCGCCCAGGCGAGCTATCTGATCGGCTGCGACGGCACGCGCGAAGCGGTCGTCATCGACGCGAATCGCGAGATCCAGACGTACATCGACGCCGCGGCCGCCGAGAAGCTCCGGATCGTCGCCGTCACCGAGACGCACATCCACGCCGACTACCTCTCCGGCAGCCGCGAGCTCGCCCGCGCCACCGGCGCCAAGCTGATGCTGAGCGCCGAAGGTGGTCCCGATTGGCAGTACGCCTTCGCCGCGAGCGACAACGCGCAGCTGCTGCACAATGGCGACTCCTTCATGCTCGGCAAGGTGCGCATCGACGTGATGCACACCCCGGGGCACACGCCGGAGCATATCGTCTTCCTCGTGACCGACACCGCGTCGAGCGAGCGACCGGTGGGGCTCTGCTCGGGCGATTTCGTCTTCGTGGGCGATGTGGGGCGTCCTGATCTGCTGGAACGCGCCGCCAAGGTCGCGAACACCATGGAGATCGCCGCGCACCAGCTCTTCCACTCGCTCGAGAAGTTCCGCGCCCTCCCCGACTACGTGCAGGTCTGGCCCGGGCACGGCGCCGGCTCCGCCTGCGGCAAGGCGCTCGGCGCGATGCCGCAGAGCACCGTGGGCTACGAGAAGATCGCGAACTGGGGCGTGGCCGCCACGAACGAGGACGCCTTCGTGCAGGAAGTGCTGGCGGGGCAGCCGGAACCGCCGGTGTACTTCGCGACCATGAAGCGCTTGAACCGCGATGGTCCGCCGATGCTCGGTGGGATGCGCGCGCCAAAGGCGCTCGAGGCCACCGCGCTCACCCCGCTCGTCGTGCGCGAAGGGATCGTCGTGGACATCCGCGCCGCCGACGACTTCGCCGCCGGCTATATCCCCGGCACGCTGAACATCCCCTTCGGGAAGACCTTCTCCACTTGGGCCGGGTGGTTGCTCCCCTACGACCGCGACGTGGTGCTCATCGCCAACGATGCCGCACAGGCCGCACGCGCCGCCCGCGAGATGGCGATGATCGGATTGGATCACGTCGCCGGCTTCGTGACCGCCGACGCCGTGACCGCCTGGAAATCCGCCGGGAATGCGCTCGACACGATCCCGCAGTCGACCGGTGCGGAGATGGAACCACGCGTCGCCGCGCAGGGCGTGACGGTGATCGATGTGCGGAACCGGAGCGAGTGGTCGCACGGACACCTTCCGGGGGCGCTGCACATTCCCGTCGGGCATCTGACGGAGCGGCTCGCCGAGATCCCGCGCGACAAGCCGGTGGTGCTGCAGTGTCAGGGTGGTGCCCGGTCGGCGATCGCGTCGAGCGTGCTCCGGCGAGCCGGAATTCGCGACGTGATTAACCTGCGCGGCGGTTACGGTGACTGGGAACGCGAGCAGCGCCCGATCAGCCACGACGCGTAGCAGCCAGGATCCGCGTGGGTTTACGCGGGCCGTTCTGGAGCGTCTCCTTACATATAGAGTACGCATCGAATTCAAGAATCTGGCTCGTTCATCCGAGACTGGACGATAGGGGCCGATCTCGGGCAGACCACTCCCATCCGTGGCCGCATTACGGTTAACCGTAATGCGGGTTACTATTTTCGGAGTGGCGCGCTCTTACGGAGCGCTACTTATCGTTAGAAGGTCCCCTCCCGACAGGCCGGCATGGCCGGGGCGCGAGTGATGCGAATGCGCGGCAGGCTCAGGTGAACCCAGGAAGAACGCCGACCGAATCCCGGTCCCATTGGCGCGCGGACGATCCTGGCCGCAGCTCCCGGCGGTTCGTGCTCATCGCCACGATCGCCATCCTGGTGATCGGGCTGACCGAGGGGACGCTGCAGTCCATCCGGACCGCCACCCGCGCCCGGATCTCCGATAGCGACCGGATCGAGACTCTCGCGCAACGGGCACGTGCCGCGGCCACCGATCGCGCCCTCGTCTTGCGCGACTGGGCGGCGCATCAGGACCCCGTCCGTTGGGCACGCTATGACAGTCTGGGCGTCCGCCTCAACATCGCACTCGACTCGCTCACGCCGCTCGTCGAGAAATACGGCGACCGGCGGGTGGAGCTGGCAGAGGCGCGCGCAGCGCTCGCACGGTGGGATTCCGTGATCGCCATGCCCACCATCCGCACCAAAGCGCTGGCGGACATCGACGTGGCATCCGAGTTGCTCACCACCATCCGTCAGCGCTTCACGGCGCTGATCGAGAGCGAAGAGGAGGCGAGCCGGATCCGCCTGATCCGGCAGGCCCGACTCGAACTCCTCCCCTACTTCCTCGTCCTCATCCCGCTCATCGTCCTCGCGACGGTGCTCGTGATCCTCGGACGCCGGATGACCGCGGAACAGGACCTGAACGGTCGCCAACTCACCGAACTGCGCGAGCTCGCCGTCGCGCGCGCGCGCAGCGACAGCATGCTCGCCGCCGCCCTCGAAGGACCGTCGTTCATCTTCGCCTTCCTCGACACCGACCTGCGCTTCGTACAGGTCAGCGAAGGCTACGCCCGGCTCAACGGGGTCCCGCGCGTCGACCACCTCGGCAGCCGTTACGACACCATCGCCACCGAGCAGTCGGCGACGGTCATGCCGCATCTGATCGGCGTGCTCTCGAGCCGTCGTCCGACCTACAACGTCGAGGTCACGCGCCACCTCCCGAACGGCGACGTTCGGCGATTGATCGAGAACTTCATTCCCGTCATCAGTGCCAGCAACGAGCTGATCGGCGTGGGGATCACCCTGCTCGACATCACCGATCGCCTCGATCTCGAGTCGCGCTTCCTGCAGGCACAGAAGATGGAAGCGGTCGGCCGCGTCGCCGGCGGCGTGGCGCACGACTTCAAGAACCTGCTCACCGTCATCCGCAGCTACTCCGAGCTCCTGCTCATGGAGCCGACGGTCGCCGAGAAGCACTCGCGTGAACTCCACGCCATCAGCGGGGCGGCCGAACGGGCCACCACCCTGGCGCGCCAGCTCCTCTCGTTCAGCCGCAAGTCGGGGGGCAAGCCGGAGGAACACGAGATCAACGCCGCCGTGGCCGAAGCCGAGCCGATGATCCGCCGACTCGGCGACGACAAGGTGAAGTTCACCTTCGATTACTCCCCCTCGGCGGGCCGCATCTTCATCGACCAGACCGAGCTCGAGCAGATCCTGCTCAACCTCGCCGTCAATGCCGTCGACGCCATGCCCGACGGCGGGACGCTCACGATCGCCACCGACTCGGTGGTGCTCGACGAGCTGGCCGTCCGCAGCCGCCCCGCGCTCCGTCCGGGGCGCTACGCCCGCGTCCGTGTGACCGACACCGGCCAGGGGATGCCGCAGCAGGTGCTCGACCGACTCTTCGAGCCCTTCTTCACCACCAAGCCGATGGGGCAGGGCACCGGGCTCGGGCTCTCCACCGCGTGGGGGATCGTGAGCGCGGCCAAGGGCTCGATCGAAGTGTCGAGTCATGTGGGGCGCGGCACCACCTTCACCGTCCACTTCCCGATCGCCGCCGATCCGGCGGCCGTGGCGGTGCCGGAGAGTGCCCCCGCACTCGAACCTGATCAGCCGCGCTACACCATCCTCGTGGTCGACGACGAGACCCTGGTGCGCGACACCCTGTCCAAGATCCTCACCCGCAAGGGATACCGCGTGCTCGGCGCCTCGAGCGGCGCCGAGGCGGTGCAGATCGCGGCGGCGCACACGGGCACCATCGACCTGCTGGTGAGCGATGTGATGATGCCCGGCATGGGGGGGCTGGAGACCGCGGAGCGGATCGGTGATGTGCACCCGGGCCTCCATGTATTGTTCATGTCAGGCTACACTGAGGATCAGGGACTCCGCGACGTGATCGACGCCAAGACGCACTCGTTCATCGCCAAGCCCTTCTCCGCCGCGGATATCGTCAAGAAGATCGAGGACATCATGACCCCGAGAGGAACGGAATGAGCGAACAGAACGCCACGATCCGCGTGCTGGTGGTCGACGACCAGGAGCATGTGCGGGGATGGGTCCGCACCATCCTCGAGCGGGCCGGCATCACCCAGATCACCGAAGCCGGGAGCGGGCACGAAGCGCTCCGCCTCGTCACCGCGCCGGGCGCCGAGTTCGATCTGGTGCTCTGCGACCTGCGCATGCCCGACGGCGACGGCATCGAACTCATCCGCGACTTCTCCAAGCTCGCCTTCCCGACCGCCGTGGCCATCCTCTCGGTGGAGGAGGAGCGGTTGATCGAGACGGCCGGGATCATCGCCGAGGAGCGCGGTCTCCGCGTGCTCGGCGTGATCCAGAAGCCGCTCACCACGGAGAAGCTCGACGGGCTCCTCGCGCAGCTGCGGCAGCCGGAACAGCCGGCCGCGCCTGCACCGACCGTCCCCTTCACGGCGGAGGAGATCGAAGCCGCGCTCCAGGCCGGCCAGATGCGGATGGTCTACCAGCCCCGCATCCGCATGCGCTCGGGGGAGTTCGTCGGCGTCGAAGGGTTCGTCCGCTGGCATCATCCCAAGCTCGGCATCGTCATGCCCGAGGATTTCCTCTCGGTGGTGGAGAGCTCGTCCTCGCTCAACGAGTCCCTGACGATCTTCGTCCTCTCCGAGACGATCGCCTGCGCCGGCCGTTGGAAGGCCGTCGGTCGGGAGCTCCCCGTCTCGATCAATCTCTCCTCGCACGCCCTGGAGTCGCTCGATCTCCCCGAACAGCTCGAGAAGCTCTGCATCACGCATCAGGTCCCGCCGGAGTGGGTCACCCTGGAACTCGCCGAGCATCTGATCGCCGCCGACAGCCTCAAGTTCCTGGATATCGCGGCGCGACTCCGTCTGAAGAGCTTCCGCCTCTCCATCGACAACTTCGGCGTCGGGATCTCGGGGATGCAGCAGATGCAGCGTCTGCAGCGCCTCCCCTTCAGCGAGATCAAGATCGATCGGCAGTTCGTGCAGGGATGCGCGACCTCACCGGCCAAGCGCGCGGTGGTGGAAGCGACCATCTCGCTCGCCCATTCGCTCCGTCTCCTGACGGTGGCCGAGGGGGTGCAGAATCGTCCCGAATGGGTGCTGTTGGATGAACTCGGCTGCAGCGATGCCCAGGGGTACTTCGTCGCACGCCCCCTCGGCGAGGAAGGACTCGAGGCGTGGGCGATGCAGTGGTTGTTGCATCGGAAGTAGCGTTCCCAGAGGGGAAATGCAGGGAAATGACGCGCGAAAGGCCGGCGACTCTCACGAGTGACCGGCCTTTCGTTTTGTGCCATCGCACCACTGCGCCCGGACGCGTCGCGGGGCGATGCGCAAAGATTACAACATTATGTGCGCAATGCGCAATAGTGTTTCACGACTTTCCGTGAAGTCATTGGCCGCCCGTTCGTGCGGCGGTTTGGGGTTTCGACTTCGTCGACACGCCGGTGCGCATCACTTTCACCACGAGATAGACGAGCTTCTCTCCCGGCGTCGGTCGTACGATGTGCGGCACACCGGCGGGGATGCGCACCACGGTGTTCGGTTCGAGCTTCACGAATCGTGGATTCCCCTGCAGCGCACCACCGCGGAACTCGCCGGCCATCAGCTTCTTGCTGTTGATGTTCCGACTGGCGAACTCGAGTTTCCCGGTGCCGCCCTGCACCACGAAGATGTCGTCCCAGTCCTCGTGCATCTCGAGGTCGCTGTCGTTCTGCCGCAGGTTGTAGATGTACTGCGCATGGCCGTCCTCGGATCCCCGCATGATCACGCCGCGCGAATCCGGTGCCACGCGTCCCGCCACCGCCGCGATCTCGGGGGGCCCGAACTTCTCGATCCGCGTTTCGCGTCCTTCGATCCGTTCCGGCGCCTTCGACGGTGCCTTCTGCTGCGCCGACGCCGCGTGCGATGACAGCACCACCCCCAGGACGACCGCGCTTCGTACCATCCCGACGAATCGTGTCATGATCCCACCTCCGTTATGCCGACGATACGAAGAAAGGGGCCGGGCGACAATATGTCGCCCGGCCCCTCGGCTCCTGGAGAACGATGGCACAACCCGATCAGAGGCGCCGGTCGGAATCGAACCGACGGTGGGAGATTTGCAGTCTCCTGCCTTACCACTTGGCGACGGCGCCTGACTCGACGGAAGTTAGCCCCCACTCACCCCTTCCTCAAGGCGAACGGGCGAGGCGAAGGGCCTCGCCGGGCCGTATATTCGCCGCCATGCACTCGACCCTCCGAGCGGGAGCGTTCCGCTGGGCGGCCGTCCTCGCGACAGCGGCCGTCATCCTCGCGGTCCCCACCCCCTCGGGGATCACCCCCGAGTCGTGGCGCCTCTTCGCGATCTTCGCCGCCACCATCGCGGGGTCGATCCTCCGCCCTGTCCCGGCGGGGGCCGTCGTCTTCCTCGGCGTCACCACCCTCGCCCTCACCAAGACCCTCACCCCGGCCAAAGCGCTCGGCGGCTATTCCGAACCCCTCGTCTGGCTCGTCCTCTGCGCCTTCTTCATGTCGCGCGGCGTGCTCAAGACCGGACTCGGACGACGGATCGCCTACCTGTTCATCCGCGCCATCGGCTCGAGCTCACTGGGACTCGCCTACGCCCTGGTCGGCACCGACACGCTGCTGGCCTCGTTCCTCCCGAGCAACTCCGCACGCGCCGGCGGAGTGGTCTTCCCCGTCGCCCGCTCGCTGGCCGAAGCCTACGACTCGCAGCCCGGACCCACCGCGCGACGACTCGGCTCCTACCTGCTCTTCACCGTGTATCAGTGCGACGTGATCGCCTGCGCGGCCTTCCTCACCGGACAGGTGTCGAACGTGCTCGCCGCGAAGTTCGCGCACGACACGGCCCAGGTGGAACTGTCCTACACCACCTGGCTGATCGGCGCCTCGCTACCGGCACTGCTCGCCCTGCTCGTCGTGCCGCGGATGCTCTTCGCCCTGTATCCGCCCGAGATCACGCGCACCCCCGATGCCGCACGGATGGCGTCGGAGGAACTCGCGCGCATGGGGGCGATGTCGCGCGGCGAACGGGTGATGCTCCTCGTCTTCGGCGCGGTCTCGATCACCTGGATGACCACGCCGCTGCATCATCTCGACTACACCGTGGTGGCGATGGCCGGGGTGAGCGCGCTCTTCCTCGCGGGCGTGCTCACCTGGGACGACATCACCAGCGAACGCGCGGCCTGGGACGTGTTCCTCTGGTACGGCGGCCTCGTACGGATGGCCGGCGCGATCGGCGAGAGCGGACTCACCACCCGGTTCGCACAGGCCACCGCCGGGATGACCACCGGGTGGACATGGGGCGCCGCGCTCGTGGTGCTCATCCTCGTCTATTGGGCCGCGCACTACGGATTCGCGAGCATCACCGCGCACATCACGGCGATGTTCACCCCATTCCTCGTGGTGCTCCTCGCGGCGGGCGTTCCCCCGATGCTCGCCGTGCTGCTCCTGGCCTACACCTCGAACCTCGGCGCGGCCTTCACGCACTACGGCACGACCACGTCGCCCATCTATTTCGGTGCGGGATACGTCACGCAACGCGACTGGTGGCGACTCGGCGCGATCGTCGGCGTCGTGGTCCTATCGATGTTCGGTGTCATCGGGCCGCTCTGGTGGAAGGTCCTCGGCCTCTGGTGAGCATCGGCGCGCATCGGGAACCTCCGAGGCGCCTCCGCGTATTCATCGACTGAATCCGGTCGCACGTTCCCGCCGGGTTCCCGTCTTCGGTGTCGAGCCGCGGAATGCCGCTCGTCGAGCACGGTGATCAACCCAGGACCCGTGAGATGACATGCGTTCTCTCCTTCGACGCCTCAAGCGTCGCGGCCTGAACGTCGTACACGTCGTGCGCTCCCGATGGCTGGCACTGCCCGTCATCCGGCACCTCCGCATGATGCAGTTGCGCCGTGCAGCCGCGCTCCATGCCGGCCGCGACCGTGGCACCCCGGTCGTCCGCCACTACTGGCACACCTTCCTCGAGCAGCATCGCGCCGACATCAGGGGGCACGTGCTCGCCATCGGCAGCACCGCCTCCACGCGACGCTTCGGGTCGAACGTCACCCGGATGGATGTGCTCGACGTGGTGACCGAGAATCCCGAGACGACCATCGTCGCCGACCTCACCGCGTGCGACCACGTCCCCGCCGCGCAGTTCGACTGCTTCGTGAATCAGTTCACGATGCACATCCTCTGGGACTGCAAGGCGGCGCTGCGGCACAGTCTCCGGCTGCTCAAGCCGGGCGGCGTGCTCCTGATCAACTTCGTGGCGCGCAGCGGCTTCCCCAGCACGGGGATCGACCTCAAGGACGCCGGTACCGCCGAGATCCTCTGGTGGTACACGCCCGCCACCGTGCGACGGATGTTCGCCGAACTCGGATTGACGCCCTCGGACTATGAGATCGTCCCCTACGGCAACTACATCGGGATGATGGCATATCTCGCCGGGATCCCCGCCGAGGAACTGACGCGGCAGGAACTCGAGGAGCAGGACCCGGACCTGCCGTTGCTCATCTGCGCGCGCGTGCAGAAGCGCGCGGCGTAGCCTCCCCTCAACCCTCCCCCTCTCCCCATCCCGCCCGTAGATTCTCCTGATCCTCCATCAGGAGCCCCCGCAGTGCAGACGGGCAGTCCCAAATCCCACACCGAATACGACGTCATCGTCGTCGGGTCGGGCGCCGGCGGCGGGATGGCCGCCTACCAGCTCTCGATCAACGGCCTGAAGGTGCTCCTGCTCGAGGCCGGGCGCAGCTACGACCCCGTGCGCGAGACGCCGATGTTCAAACTCCCGCGCGAGGCCCCGCTCCGCGGCGCCGGCGGACGCGAGAAACCCTTCGGCTACTACGACGCCACCGTCGACGGTGGCTGGGAAGTGCCGGGCGAACCCTACACCAACGCCCCGGGCACCGACTTCCGCTGGTGGCGGGCCCGCATGCTGGGCGGCCGTACCAATCATTGGGGTCGGATTTCTCTGCGGATGGGAGAATACGACTTCAAGCCCAAGACCCGCGACGGGCTCGGCGCCGACTGGCCGCTCGAATACAAGGATCTCGCGCCGTACTACGACAAGACCGAGATGCTGATCGGCGTCTATGGCGGCGACGACGATCTCGAGAACACCCCACGCTCCTCCCCCGGTGTGCTACAGCCCGCCCCCGCGCCGCGCGTGGTCGAGCTCCTCACCAAGAAGCACGCCGGCAAGATGGGGATCCCCGTGATCCCGGCCCACCTGGCCATCATGACGCAGCGCCAGGACGCCGACACCCTCCCCACGAAGCTCCATCCGGGGAACAAGCTCGCCCAGCGCGTGCTCGCCGAATCGATGCGCTCGCGTCAGGCCTGCTTCTATGCCACGCCCTGCGGCCAGGGTTGCTCGATCAAGGCCAACTTCCAGTCCACGACGGTGCTCATCCCCCCCGCGCTCGCCACGGGGAATGTGGATCTCGTCCCCGACGCGATGGTGCGCGAGGTGACGGTCGACAAGAACGGGAAGGCGACCGGCGTGCACTACATCGACAAGCGCACCCGCACCGATCATCACGTGAAGGCGCGCATCGTCGTGCTCGCCGCATCGGCGGCCGAGACGGCGCGCATCCTGCTCAACAGCAAGAGCAATCAGTTCCCGCAGGGGCTCTCCAACTCGAGCGGGCTCGTCGGCAAGTATCTGATGGATACGGTCGGCGCCGGCATCGGCGGCACGATCCCCGCCCTCGAAGGACTCCCGCCCTACAACAACGAAGGCGCCTCGGGGATGCACATGTACATCCCCTGGTGGCTCTACAAGGAACAGCTCGGCGGCAAGCTCGGCTTCGCGCGCGGCTATCACGTGGAGTTCGGCGGCGGGCGCGGGATGCCGGGGAACGGCTCCTTCAACTTCCTCGAAGGGACCACCGAGGGCGCCTACGGCGTGAAGTACAAGGAGGCCGCGCGTCGCTACTATGGCGCGTCGGTCTGGTTCGACGGCCGCGGCGAGATGATCCCCAACGAGCAGTCGTTCTGCGAGATCGACCCCGAGATGGTCGATCAGTGGGGGATCCCCGTGCTCCGCTTCCACTGGAAGTGGTCGGACCACGAACTCAAGCAGGCCGTGCACATGCAGCAGACCTTCGCCCAGATCATCGAGGCGATGGGCGGCAAGGTGAACGGCAAGCCGGCCACCGACGGCAATCAGGCGATCGCCAAGGGCGGACAGATCATCCACGAGGTCGGCACCTGCCGCATGGGCACCGACCCCAAGACGTCGGTGCTCAACGAGTACTGCCAGTCGTGGGATGTGAAGAACCTCTTCGTGACCGACGGCGCACCCTTCGTGTCCAACGCCGACAAGAACCCCACGCTCAGCATCCTCGCGCTGGCGTGGCGGACCACGGATCATATCCTCGACCAGCTGAGCAAGCGGGAGATCGGCTGATGCGTGACGACGAGACGACCAACGGCATGAAGCGGCGCGATGCCCTCAAGGGGATGGCCGCCGCGATCGCGCTCCCGATGCTCGGTGGCACCGAGCCGGCCGCCGCGCAGGCGGCAGCGCCGGCGGCCGCACCTCAAGCGGCCACGCCGCTGGTGCAGCTCGCCCGCGGCGTGCCGCGCGGCGATGCGTGGGATCCCGACATGCAGCACCCCAAGAAGGATTGGCCGCGCAAGCTCAGCGCCGCCGAGATGGTCACGCTCGCGGCACTCGCCGACATGATCATCCCCAAGGATGCGCATTCGCCGAGTGCGTCGGCGGTGGGCGCGCATCAGTACATCAACGAGCACGTGTCAGCGCCGGGCGCCAGCTACGAGCGCGATCTCGTGCGCGTGCGCGGCGGGGTGATCTGGCTCAACCTCGAGAGCGAGAAGCGCTTCGGCAAACCGTTCGCCAAGTGCTCGCAGGAACAGAAGACGGCGATCTGCGACGACATCTGCTACACGCCGAAGGCCAAGGAGGAGTTCAAGGCCGCGGCGCGCTTCTTCTCGCTCGTCCGCAACCTGACCGCGACCGGGTTCTATACGACGGATCAGGGGATGAAGGACGTCGGATACGTCGGGAACATGGCGCTCCCCAAGTGGGAGCTCCCGCCCAAGGAGATCCGCGACAAGCTGGGACTCTGACCCGCGCGGCGCTATCACCTTCTGCTGCAACGGCTTAGCGCCCCTCAGGGCACTCCGGCGACAGAAATACTGACTCGCAGTTTGTGCAAATACGACACGCCGACCGCGCCATTTTGGGCGGTCGGCGTCTTGTTTTTGCGCGAATGTTCTTCTAAATTTGCAGAATCTGCACGAACCACGAAGCACCAGCCCGCCACCTCGCCCGCCTTCCATCTATAATATGTCCACCAAGCTCACCCCGCGTGCGGCCGCCATCCATGGGATCGCTGCCCGCTCGATCTCCGCGCCGGACGTCCCTGCTGCGCTCGATGGTTCGGGCCAGCCCACTTCCGCCTACTTCGGCATCAACACCTTCGGCGCGCGTCAGATGCGCGACAAGCTCCCGAAGGACATCTACCAGAAGCTCGTCGAGGCCGTCCGCCTCGGAAAGAAGCTCGACCTCGAGATCGCGCCGACCGTCGCCCAGGTCATCAAGGAGTGGGCCGTCTCGCGTGGCGTCACCCACTTCTGCCACTGGTTCCAGCCGCAGACGGGGCTCACCGCCGAGAAGCACGATGCCTTCCTGAACTTCGACGAGAACAAGTCGGCGATCGAGCAGTTCACCGGCGACCAGCTCATCCAGTCGGAGCCCGATGCCTCTTCCTTCCCGTCGGGCGGACTCCGCGCCACGTGGGAAGCACGTGGCTACACCGCGTGGAACCCGGCCTCGCCGGTGTTCATCATGGAGAGCCCGGGCGCCAAGACGCTCTGCATCCCGTCCGTCTTCATCGGCTACCACGGCGAAGCGCTCGACGAGATGACCCCGCTCCTCCGCTCGAGCGACATCCTCTCCGAGAAGGCCAAGGAGCTCCTCGAGCTGATCGGTGACAAGGGCGCGCTCCGCGTCTACACCACGATGGGCGCCGAACAGGAGTACTTCCTGATCGACCGCACGCACTTCGCCATGCGCCCCGACCTCGTGATGGGCGGCCGCACCCTCGTCGGTGCCGCCCCGCCGCGCGGCCAGCAGCTCGAGGACCACTACTTCGGTGGCATCCCCGAGCGCGTCCTCGCCTGCATCGCCGAAGTCGAGTTCGAGCTCTACAAGCTCGGCGTGCCGATCGTCACCCGCCACAACGAAGTCGCCCCCTGCCAGTTCGAGATGGCGCCGCAGTTCGAGGAGACCGACGTCGCCGTCGATCACAACCAGCTCGTGATGTCGGTGCTCAAGAAGGTCGCGCTCCGTCACGGCCTCCAGGCGCTCCTCGCCGAGAAGCCCTTCGCCGGCATCAACGGCAGCGGCAAGCACTGCAACTGGTCGATGGCGATCACCGCCGACAACGAGCTCGACGGCGTGAACCTCCTCAAGCCGGGGAAGACGCCGCACCAGAACATCCGCTTCCTGCTGATCCTCGCCGCCGTGCTCAAGGCCGTGCACAAGCATGCCGGCCTGATCCGCGCCGGTATCGCCACCAGCGGCAACGAGCATCGCCTCGGCGCCAACGAAGCGCCCCCGGCCATCATCTCGGTCTTCATGGGTGACATGCTCACCCGCGTCATCGACGACATCGCCGCCGGCAAGACCGGCTCGCAGAGCGCCGCCCAGGCCATGCTGCAGCTCGGCGTCGCCAAGCTGCCCGAAGTCGCCAAGGACAACACCGACCGCAACCGCACCTCGCCGTTCGCCTTCACCGGCGCCAAGTTCGAGTTCCGCGCCGTGGGCTCGAGCCAGAGCATCGCCTTCCCGGTGATGCTGCTCAACGCCACCGTCGCCGAAGCGATCGTCGAGCTGACCGAAGCGCTCCGCAAGGAACTCAAGACCACCAAGGACCGCGACGACGCCGTGCTCAAGGTCGTCCGCGAAGCCTTCAAGCTCACGAAGGCCGTGCGCTTCGAAGGGAACGGCTACAGCGAGGAGTGGGTCAAGGAAGCCAAGAAGCGCGGCCTCCCGAACTACCGCCGCTCCCCGGAGGCGCTGCTCCAGATCGTCTCCAAGCCCTCGGTGCACCTCTTCACCTCGCTCGGCATCCTGACCAAGGAAGAGGTCGACTCGCGCTACCACATCCGGCTCGAGCGCTACATCAAGGACATGATGATCGAGATGTACACGCTGGCCGAGATCATCGACACGCTCGTCCTCCCGGCGTCGTACGCCTACCTCGGCACGCTCGCCGACTCGGCCGCCAAGGCCAAGAGCGCGGGGATCAAGATCATCCCGCAGCGTGATGCCGCCACCGCGACCGCCAAGCAGGTGCAGGCGCTCCAGAAGGCCACCGCCGCGCTGCACGCGGCGCTGCAGAAGGCCGAGACGCTCCATCACGATGCGGCCAAGCAGGCGCAGCATCTCACGACCGTCGGCGCCGACAGCATGGCCGCCGTGCGCGCCGTGAGCGACTCGCTCGAACTCACCGTCGGCGACGACTTCTGGCCGCTGCCGCGCTACCGCGAGATGCTCTTCCCGGTCTGATCCTCGACCGCTCACACGCCTGACGCACGAAGCCCCCATCGGCACGACCGGTGGGGGCTTCGACGTGGCGGCCGCGCGCGCGCGGCCGACGAGGCTACCGCGCGCTCACCTCACGCGACCCCTCGCGCCGGCGTCCGAGACTGAACCACGGCTGCGTGGAGAGGGTGAACAACCAGCGGTTCGCCACATTCCCGCTCCGCCACACCGTCTTGGCGATGTCGAACCGGATCGGCGACTGCAGCGGCTGCCCCCACACGCGACGGATCCCCACCCCCAACAGCAGCGCGCCGGGGTTCGTCACCACGGTGTCGTTCGTCGCCACGTTGCGATGCCGCTCCGTGAACTGGATGAATGGCACCGCATCCAGTGCCCACCGGCGATCCCGGGTGTACGCGTTGATCGCGCGCTCGAGCGTGACGCTCAACGCACTCTCGGCGAGGCGCGAGCCGGGGATCAGCGCGCGCAGCGTGGGATCGACGGTCGTGAGGGAGAACACATCGGGATCCGGATTGAGGACCCGTTCGGCCGAGAGCCGCAGCGCCCAGGAGCCGCGCGTCGCGCGGCGGTACGCCGCCGCCGACACCCGCGCCACCCCATCGGCGATCGAGTCGTTCTCCAGGTAGCCGGAGAGCCACAGATCGCCGGTGAGGATCGTCGCACGATCCGGCTGCGCCGTGTAGCCGGCCCAGCTGTCGAAGTGCGTGATGGGCGTTTTGGTGAACTTGTCCTCACCCACGCCGATCACGAACTCGCCGTCGAATCCGCGCGGGACCTCCGCACTCAACTGCCCGGGGACGAACCAGTCCACCGCCCCCACCTGCATCGACCGGCGCGCGAGCCCCACGAGCGGCGCCACGAAATCGCGCGCCACCTCGGGACGCCCCAGCGTGGCCCCCTTCTGCACCACGTCGAGGTCCGCTTTCTCGTGCTCGAGCCCCACCACCAGCGCCGTGACGCCGACGCGGCTCTGCGCGAGCTTCCGCTGCACCGTGAGCGCGTCGGTACGCCGCTCGATGATCAGCGCCACCGGCTGCGTGACGTCGAGCTGCTGCCGCATGAGCTGCGTGCTGATGAACGCCATGCGCCAGGTATCACGCGGCGAGAAGTCGCGCGAGCGGATCGCCCACGCCCACGAGCGCCCGTCGCCGAAGTTGCGCAACACGAGGGCGCCGCGGATCCGGGCGTCGAGCAGGTATGGATCGGAGTACGCCAGGGTGATCGCGTTGCGTGCATCGATGTTCTCGCCGATCACCGCGAGCGAGCGGCCGGTGCCGCCCAGGTTCACCTCGCTCAGCGAGGCGCGTGAGGTCACGCGCCCGTAGCGCACGTCGCCGCGCAGGCTCCACGAGTCGCGGGTGGTGATGCGGAAGTCGGTCGTCGGTCCGGCGGCAGGATCGTCGCACCGTGTGCCGGTGAGCATCACCTCGCTGTAGAGCCCGGTACGCCGCAGGCGACGCACCGACTCCTGCACCTCCAGCGAATCCACCGTCGAGCCCGACGGGAAGCTCAGATTGTAGAGCGGGATGTTGAGCCGCGTCGTGAAATGCAGCGCCCGCACGACGCTCCCCACGAACCCCGGCGGCGCTTCCACCGTGGTCGCGTTCACCGACACCTGCCCCACGCGCGTCCCGACCCATCGCGCCGGGAACCCGACCGTCAGCGTGTCGGTCGTGCACCCGGTCACCGTCCCCGACGTCGCCACGTCCTGCGCCGCCGCGCCGTGCCACGCGCCGAGTCCGAGCAACGACGCCCCCAGCGCGGCGCGTGCGATCGTGGCCGTCGAGCCTCGGCGCCGGGGAGGTCGCATCATCGATCCACGTGCGGTCGCGGACTCAGTATTTCGCGAGATACTGCTCCAGTTCCCACGCACTCACCTGCGAGATGTAGTCGCTCCACTCCTGCCGCTTGGCGGCGAGGAAGTTGGCGGTGATGTGGCGCCCGAGGGCGGCCTGCACCACGTCGCTCTTCTCGAGCTCGTCGCACGCTTCGTTGAGATCGTGCGGCAGGTCGTCGATGCGCAACCGACGCTTCTCGCGATGCGACATCTCCCAGATGTTCTCGTTCACCGGCTCGCGCGAGCTCGCCTTGGTCTCGATCCCGTCGAGTCCCGCGGCGAGCATCACCGCGAGCGCGAGATACGGGTTCGCTGCCGGATCGGGCGAGCGCAGTTCCACGCGCGTCCCCGTGCCGCGGCGCGCCGGCACGCGGATCAGCGGCGAGCGGTTGCGCATGCTCCACGCCACGTTCACCGGCGCCTCGAACCCCGGCACGAGCCGCTTGTACGAGTTCACGAGCGGATTGGTGATCGCGCTCATCCCGCGCGCATGCGTGAGCAGCCCGCCGATGTAGTGGTGCGCGACGCTCGAGAGTTCGTAGTCCCCCGCGGCATCGAAGAAGGCGTTCTTGCCGTTGTGGAAGAGCGACTGGTGCGTGTGCATCCCGCTCCCGTTCTGCCCGAAGATCGGCTTGGGCATGAACGAGGCATGCAACCCGAACCGCTGCGCCACATCACGCACCACGAAGCGGAAGGTCGCGAGATTGTCGGCGGTGGTCACCGCGTCGGCGTAGCGGAAGTCGATCTCGTGCTGGCCGTGCGCCACCTCGTGGTGCGCGGCCTCGATCTCGAACCCCATCTGCTCGAGCACGTCCACCACGGCGCGGCGCGCCGTCTCGCCGAGGTCCACCGGGGCGAGGTCGAAGTACGAGCCCGCGTCATGCGTCGTCGTGGTCGGCATGCCGTCGGCCGACAACTTGAACATGAAGAACTCCGCCTCCATCCCCGCGTTCATCGTGTAGCCCATCTGCGCCGCGCGCGCGACCTGCCGCTTGAGCGCACCGCGCGGGTCGCCGTCGAAGGGTGCTCCTTCCGGCGTCTGGATGTCGCAGATCAGGCGCGCCACGCGCCCCTGGTCGTCGCCGCCGGGGAAGACCTTGAACGTCGTGAGATCCGGGACGAGCAGCATGTCCGACTCCTCGATCCGCACGAACCCTTCGATCGACGATCCGTCGAACATGATGTCGCCGTCGAGCGCCTTGGAGAACTGCGACGCCGGGATCTCGACGTTCTTGTTGATCCCGAGGATGTCGGTGAACATCAGGCGCAGGTACCGGACGCGATGCGCCTCGGCCAGCTCGAGGATGTCCTTCTTGGAGGCCCCGCCGAGATCGGCGAGAAGGGCGCGCGACTTACCGGCCACGGTGATGCTCGCAGTGTGAGGATGGAGCGGATGGGTCAGGGGTAATATCGGCCCCGGAGGGGTCGGCGGCAAACCGGAGCACCCCCTCTTCCGGGCGCGATTCCTGTATCTTTCCCCGATGACCAAGACCAGCTCGAACTGCCCTAGCTGCGGCGAGGCCGCGCACGGACACTTCTGCGCCAACTGCGGCGCCATCCTGAACCCGAAGGCCGTCTGCGGCGTCTGCGGCAAGACGCTCGCGTCGGGTGCGCACTTCTGTCATCACTGCGGCGCCGGCGTCGGCGGGACGGCAGCGAGCGCGGGCGCCCGTTCCAGCGCGCGCGCCAGCGGGCTCTCCGCGAACGCGCAGCCGACCCCCGCCGAGGGCGGATTCCAGTGGGGATGGATCGTCCCCGGCGTCGCGGTGCTCGCGCTGGTGGCGTTCCTGATCGGACAGAAGCTCGCCGGCGGCGGCAGCGCGGCCGAGGGGGACAAGACCCCGCTCGGCGGCGCCCCGATGGCCGGACCGTTCAGCGGCGGCGCCGGTGGTGGTGGCGCAGCCCCCGACATCTCGAACATGTCGCCGGAGCAGCGCGCCGATCGGTTGTTCGATCGCGTGATGCGCTACGGCTCGGAAGGGAAGCAGGACAGCGCCAAGATCTTCGCCCCGATGGCGATCCAGGCCTACGAGATGGTGGGCCCGCTCGACAATCATCGCCGCTACGACGTGGGGATGATCGCCGTCGTGGCCGGCGACGTGGCGATCGCCAAGGCGCAGGCCGACACGATCCTCAAGAACAACCCGACCCACCTGCTCGGCCTGCTCGTGGCGATGAAGGCGGCGGGACTCGCGAACAAGCCCGCCGACCGGGCGGCGTTCGAGAAGCGGTTCGTGGCGGCGAAGGACGCCGAGCTGGCCAAGAAGCTGCAGGAGTACACGGACCACGCGCCGGACATCGAGGCGGCGCTGAAGACCGGCAAGCCGTAGCCCTCGAACACAAGCCATTCACAGTACACCATCGCGACAGTATAACGGCAATTGCGGCTTCGAGCGCGAAGTTGCGTTCGACCACTGCGCGACGTCTTCTCTTGCCATCGATCACGGCCCGCCAGCGCACGATGCGTTGCCGGAATCCGGTCGGGTCCGCTGAGGAATCGCCCTCTGCTCCAGAGGGCGCCACCTCAGCGTCGGCGCCCCCCACGGCGTACATACTCTGATGATTTCACGCAACGCGTTCGTGCGCGCACGCGCCACGGCATTCGCTCTCGCGTGCGCGGTCTCCGTGGCGGTCCCCGCCGCCCAGGCCCAGCGCGCGGACACCGCCCGCATCGGCATCGCCGAAGCGGTCAACTACGTCCTGCGCAACTCGGACGAGAACAAGCTCGCCCTCCTCGCCGTCGACAACGCCGACGCCGCGGTCACCACCGCGCGCGCCACCGGACTCCCGCAGCTGCGCTTCAACGGCAACTACAACCAGGTGCTCAAGAACGCCCGCGCCGAGATCGTCGGCTCGGTCTTCGGCCAGGCGTACACCTACACCGGCACCTTCGCCCTCTCGCAGACGCTCTTCCAGGGCGGCAAGATCGTCGCTGCCACGCGCGCCGCCGACAACACCCGGCAGGCCGTCCGCTTCGACGCCGGCGAGACCCGCGCCCGCCTCGCGGTCGACATCCAGCGCAGCTATCTCAACGCGCTCTATCTCGCCCGCCTCGCCGAACTGCAGGAGCAGAACCTCAAGCTCTCCTCCGATCGTCTCGCGCAGGTCGAGCAGCTCTTCGCCGCCGGCCGCTCGGCCCGCTTCGACGTGCTCCGCGCCCGCGTGGACCGCGCCAACATCGAACCGCTCGCCATCCAGGCGCGCTCCGACCGCGAGGTCGCACTCCTCGACGTGAAGCGCCTGCTCGACCTCGACGCCGAACGTCCGCTCGTCCTCACCACCGCGCTCGACACCACGATGGTGCGGCAGGTCGTGAGCACGGTCGCCAGCGACAAGCTCGCCGACGACATCCGCGGCTCTGTGCGATCGGCCGAGCTCTCCTTCCGCGCCCGTCAGGAAGCGGTCCGCGTGGCGCGCGGCGATTTCCTCCCCACCGTCACCGCGACCTTCAACTGGGGCTACCTCGCCCTCCCCTCGGTCAACGGTCTTCCCGACCGGCTCGGCGCCACGTCGGCCGCCTTCTGCCCGGCGGGGACCACGGGGCGCGTCTGCCAGAACAACGGCTTCTTCCCCGACCGCAGCTTCTCCCTCTCGATGACGTGGGCCGCGTTCGACGGTCTGCGCACCAAGGGGAACGTCGATCTCGCCCGCGCCGCGGCCAAGATCGCCGAGACGGCGTTGCATCAGGTGCGCGAGACGGCCTCGCTCGAGCTGGCGCGTGCGCGCGCCGAGTTCGACCGCGCGCAGCTCGCGTACAATGCCCGGACGGTGAATGCCGCCGAGGCGCAGGAAGCGTTCGAGTTGGCCACGCTGCGGTTCTCGCGCGGCCTCTCCACGCAGGTCGAGGTCTCGGACGCGCAGCTCGCGCTGCTCACCGCGAAGTCGACCGAAGCCCGTTCCACCTACGACCTCTATCTCGCGGCCGCCGAACTGGCCCGCGTGCGTGGCCGGCCGATTCCGCTCCCCACGGGCGGCACGGTGCCGGTGCGCTCCACTTCAGGACTTTCCAGTGCCTCTTCGAATCGCTGACCCGTCGCGCTCCAGCGCGCGGTCGCATCTGCTCGCGCTCACGTTCCTCGCTGGTCTCACGCTCGCGCCGTCCTTCACCGCCGCGCAGGACGCGGGGAAGAAGGGGGGCGGCGACGCCAAGCAGGGTGGTGACGCCAAATCCGGCTCCAAGGACGGTCGCGGAGGCCCCGGCGGCCGTACCGCCTCGGTCATCCTCGCCGCCACCGACGTGTACAAGGTCACGCGCGGTCCCATCGAGGCCGGGCTCCCGATCTCGGGCGATCTCCGCCCGATCGAGACGGTGAGCGTCCGCACCCGCGTGGACGGGATCCTCGAGAAGGTCACCGTGCGCGAAGGACAGACCGTCACGCAGGGACAGCTGCTCGCCAAGTTCGAGTCGGCGGAGCAGGAAGCCGCGCTCGCCTCGGCCGAAGCCGACCGCCTCGCGACCAAGAGCGACTACGAGACGCAGCAGTGGAGCTACGAGCAGAACCAGGCGCTCTTCAAGGCCGGCGCCATCGCCGAACGCGACATGCGCACCTCGCAGCAGGCCGCCGAGGCCGCCAAGGCGCGCCTCGCCGCCTCCGAGGCGCGACTGCGCACGGCGCAGAACGTCCTGCGCGACACGAAGATCGTGGCGCCGGTGGACGGCATCATCAACACCCGCAAGGTGCAGAACGGCGAGCAGACGCTCCGTGGGTCGGAGCTCTTCACCCTGGTGCGCAACGAGACGCTCGAGCTCACCGCGTCGCTCCCGGCCAAGCTCGCGAGCCAGGTGAAGACGGGGCAGCTCGTCCGCTTCGCCGCCGACGGCAAGCAGTTCACGGGGAAGGTCGCGCGCGTCAGCCCGACCATCGACCCCACCTCGCGCAACGTCACGGTGTACATCCAGATCCCGAACCGCGGCAACGCGCTCAAGGGGAACACCTTCGCCACGGGGCAGATCATCGCCCGCACGGTGGGGAACGCGCTCGTGGTGCCGCAGGCCGCGGTGCGCATCAGCCCCGTGGACGGCAAGACGATGGTGTACCTCGTCGAGGGCGGCGTGCTCAACCCCGCGACGGTGAAGACGGGGATCTCGGACGATTCGCGCAGCGTCGTCGAGATCGTGGAAGGGATCAAGGAGAAGGACGTGGTCGTCGTCGGCAATCCGGGCACGCTCGGACGCGGGATGAAGGCCACCGTGCTCGGCAACGACACCAAGGCCGGCGGCGGACGCGGCGGCAAGGGTGAGAAGAGCGGCAGCAAGGACGAGAGTTCGGCCACCGGTGAGACCGGTGGCAGGAAGGGCGATGCCGCCGGCGGCGGCGGTCGTGGTGGACGCAAGAAGACCGGAGCCCCCTGATGTTCCTCTCCGACGTTTCCATCAAGCGCCCGGTCTTCGCCACCATGATGATGGTGGCGCTGGTCGTGCTCGGCGTCACGTCGTTCAAGCGCCTCGCCGTCGATGAGTATCCCGACGTCACGTATCCGATCATCAGCGTCAACGTCTCGTATCCGGGCGCATCGCCCGAGGTCGTGGAGCGCGAGGTGTCGCGCCCGATCGAGACGGCGCTGAACACGGTCGATGGGCTCTTCGAGCTCACCTCCACCTCGTCGGAAGGGAGCTCGAACGTCCGTCTGCAGTTCAAGCTCGGCGTCGATCCGACCAAGATGCAGCCCGAGGTCTCGGCCAAGGTCGGGCGCATCCGTCGTCAGCTCCCGCGCGACATCCAGGAGCCGGTGATCTCGCGCTTCGACCCCAACGACCAGCCGATCCTCAGCGTGGCGGTGCTCAGCAAGGAGCGCTCGCTGCGTGAGCTCACCGACCTCGGCGACCAGGTGATCCGCCCGCGCCTCGAGAGCGTGAACGGGGTGGGCGGCGTGCAGCTGAGCGGCGCGGCCACGCGCGAGATCCACGTCGAGCTCGACCCCGCCGCGATGCGCGCCTACGGGTTGAGCCCGGACCAGATCTCCACCGCGCTCGATCGCGAGAACCGCGAAGTCCCCGCCGGTCGCATCAAGAAGGGCGACACCGAGCGCGGCGTGCGCGTCACCGGCCGCCTCCCCGATCCGCTCAGCTTCCGCGACCTCGTCGTCACGGTGCGCAACGGCACCCCGGTGCGCATCCGCGACGTGGCCACCGTGCTCGACACGATCGCCGAACGCCGCTCCGCCTCGCTCTACCGCGACACCGTCGCGCTCTCGCTCGACGTGCTCAAGATCTCCGGCTCCAACACCGTCGAGGTCGCCGACAACATCAAGGGCGTGCTCGCCGACATCGAACGGCAGCTCCCCGCCGACGTGAACCTCCGCCTCACCCGCGACGACTCGCGCCGCATCCGCGCCTCGCTCGAGGACGTGGAGATCTCCATCGGCGTCGGCGCCGTGCTCACGGTGCTGATCATCTACCTGTTCCTGAACTCGTGGCGCTCCACGGTGATCACCGGGCTCACGCTGCCGGTGTCGATCATCTCGGCGTTCTTCGCCATGTGGGCGCTCGGCTTCACCGTGAACACGATGACGCTGCTCGCGCTCTCGCTCGCGATCGGTCTGCTGATCGACGACGCGATCGTCGTGCGCGAGAACATCGTGCGCCACGTCGCGATGGGGAAGGACCACCATCGCGCCGCCAAGGAAGGGACGGACGAGATCGGACTCGCGGTGTTCGCCACCACCATGGCGGTCGTCGCGGTGTTCATCCCCGTGGCCTTCATGGGCGGACAGATCGGCAAGATCTTCTTCCAGTTCGGCGTCACGGTGAGTTTCGCCGTGATCGTGTCGCTCTTCGTGTCGTTCACGCTCGACCCGATGCTCTCGAGCGTCTGGCACGATCCGGAAGCGATGCAGCACGGGCAGGACGCGTGGGAACACGCGGGCCCGATCCGTCGCATCGCGCTGCGCTTCGACCGCTGGTTCGAGCGCGTGGCCGACCACTATCCGAACGGACTCCGCTGGGCGATGCAGCACCGCCTGACCGTGCTCGGTGGCGCGGTCGGCTCGGTGGTGCTCGCCGGTGTGATCTACACCCAGCTCGGCTTCACCTGGATGCCCGACTTCGACGGCGGCGAGTTCTCGGTGAGCTTCCGTACCGCGCCGGGCTCGAACCTCGCCTACACGCTCGGCAAGGGACGTGAGCTCGATCGGTTCATCAGCAAGGAGTTCGCCGAGGACATCGACTTCACCTCGCTCTCGACCGGCGGACGCGGCGGCGGCATCAACAACGGCAACGTCAACCTGCGGCTCAAGCCGCGGAAGGACCGCCCGCACTCGCAGTTCGAGATCCAGACCAAGCTCCGCAGCTCGCTCGGCAAGTTCCCCGGCATCAGCGCCAGCATCGGGCAGACGCAGACCATCTTCGGCGGTCGCGGCGCCCCGATCACCGTGAACGTGCAGGGCCCGGAACCGCAGCGCCTCAAGCTAATCGCGAGCCAGGTGCTCGAGGCCATGCGCAAGGTCCCCGGGATCGCCGAGCCGCAGTCGAGCGACGAAGGGAACATCCCGCAGCTCAATGTGAGCGTCGACCGTCAGCAGGCGTGGGCGGCCGGCCTCGGCATCAACGGCATCGCCAACACGTTGCAGCCGCTCTTCAGCGGCTTCCGGGCCTCGGTGTGGCAGGATCCCGCCGGCTACACGCACGATGTCGTCGTGATCTTCCCCGACTCGCTCCGTCGGTCGGAGAGCGATGTCGCCAACATCATGATCAACGGCTCCGGCATCGACGGTCGCACCGGGCTCCCCGCCGGCGTGATGCTCTCGCAGGTCGCCGACATCAAGGCCGGCGTCGGGCCGCAGCAGATCGAACGCCGCGCGCTCGAGCGGCAGATCCGCATCAACGCCCAGGTGCTCCCGAACGCGCCGATCGGTGACGTCGCCGCGCGCGCGAGGATCGCCATCGACTCGCTCGTGCTCCCGCCGGGATACCGCACCGTCTTCACCGGCAGCGTGCAGGACCTCAACGACACCAAGCGCTACGTCGGCGAGGCACTCCTGCTGGCCGTGATCTTCATCTACCTGATCCTCGCGTCGCTCTTCGGCTCCTTCCTGCAGCCGCTCTCGATCATGCTGGCCCTCCCGCTCAGCTTCCTGGGCGTGATGCTCGGCCTGCTCGTGACGAAGGGGACCATCAACGTGATGTCGATGATCGGCATCATCATGCTGATGGGACTCGTGACCAAGAACGGCATCCTGCTGATCGACTTCGTGAACCAGCGTCGCGAGGAAGGGGAGGAGCGGCTCCAGGCGATCCTCGAGTCGGGACGCATCCGCCTCCGTCCGATCATCATGACCACCGTCGCGATGATCTTCGGCATGCTCCCGCTCGCCTTCGCGATCGGCGAGGGCGCCGAACAGCGCGCGCCGATGGCCCACGCGGTGATCGGCGGGCTCATCACCAGCACCCTGCTCACCCTGTTCGTGGTCCCGGTGGTGTACTCGCTGCTGGACGACTTCACGATCTGGCTCAAGGCACGGGGCCATGGCCGTGCGCCGGAGCGTGAGCCGTCGGACGACACGCTCCCCGACGGTGCGCTGGCCGCGTCGAGGCAGCCCTAGCGCACCACGGCGTCAGTTCGTGCAGGGGCGTCGCGTGAGCCGCTCGCGGACCACCGCGGGCGCCACCGGCGTGGCGGGGGCTCGGAACAGCGCGACGTAGGCGCCGTCGTCGAGCACGGTGCGCTTCATGCGCACGTAGCCGAGGGCTTCCATCTCGCAGGAGAGCAGCGACGGCGGCGTGCCGTGCTCGTCCGTCGGACCGTCCTGATCCAGGATCGTCACGGTGGCCCCGGGCTTCATGGCCACCGAGAGATGCCAGAGCAACTCGAACGGGCGCTCGATCTCATGGTACATGTGGATCAGCAGCGCCACATCCACACGGGCCGTGCCGAGCTTGGGGTCGTCCGGCGTTCCGGCGATGACGTCCACGTTCGAGAGCGACTCGCTCGACACGCGGGTGCGGAGCAGCTCCAGGTACTGGGGCACGATGTCCTCGGCCAGCACGCGTCCGGACGGTCCGACCGCCGGGGCCAGACGCGCGACATAGTACCCGTCCCCCGCCCCGATGTCGGCGACGGTCATCCCGGCTCGCACGCCGCTGAGCTCGAGCACCCGCGCCGCCTCACGGAAGCGGTCGCGCACGCTCTCCCCCGTCCAGCGCGGTGCGACGATCCGGGAGATCGGGCGCTGCGGAGCCGGGAATCCGAGGGAATCGGCGGGAGCGAGCTCCCGACGCTCGGCGGCGCCACTCGCCGGCGGTCCCTTGGTGCTGCTGCCACCGGTGCAGTCGGTCGCGCCGAACAGGGCGAGTGCGGCCGAGAGGGCGGCGGATCGAAGGACGAGCATGGCAGGTTCCGGGGAGGCGGACTCGGGGTCCGGTGAGGGGGTGTGGTCTCGGGATTGAAGTGTCCACCGTCGCTCGCGGTTCCCACGACCTCGAGTCGGCGGACGCGGGGGAAGCGTCCACCGGGGATGGGCCGTTCGGACCAGCGGCGCGTCGGCCTTGTGCGTAGGGCAGGTTGCGTGTACCCTGCCCTCAGCGTGCGCGACGAATGCGGGGACGCTTGACGACCGCGCGCCACTTATGTATTCAGCGGTGGACCACGTCGTCCATCTTTTCCTATTGAACGTTGTGACAGGAGGCAGGACATGACTTTCGGCGATGCAGCGGCCGCCGAGCGGGGCTACGGCGACGACGACGGCGAGGAACTCGGCGGGTACAGCGGCGGCGGGATCCCCTACGACGACGAAGAGGACGAGGACGGCGGCTGGGCGATCAACAAGGACCAGAGCGACTCGTTGTGGGACAGCGCCGAGGACTCGGACGACGATGACGAGGAAGGGGTCCCGGGCGAGCTCGCCGTGGACGCCGGCGTCGTGGACGACGAGGACGACTCGGATCTGTTCGGTGGCGGGCTGAGCGCTCCGCGGAAGCGCGGTCGCAAGCCGGCCTCGGAGACGGTCGCGCCGGTGGTCGAGGCTGCGCCGGCCCCGGTCGCTGCGAAGCCCGCGGCTCCGAAGGCGGCTCCCAAGGCGGCCCCGAAGGCCGCGCCGAAGGCTGCTGCCAGGCCGGCCGCCAAGCCAGCCCCGAAGGCGGCGGCGAAGAAGCCGGCGAAGGCCGCGCCCAAGGCCGCGGCCAAGCCTGCGGCCAAGAAGCCGGTGAAGGCTGCCAAGAAGCCGGCCAAGCCCGCGCCCAAGGCCGCCAAGAAGAAGGTCGCCCCCAAGAAGGCGGCCAAGCCCGCGAAGAAGCCGGTGAAGGTCGTGAAGAAGGCGGCCAAGCCGGCCAAGGCCGCCGCGAAGGCCAAGAAGCCGGTCAAGGCAGCCAAGAAGCCGGCCAAGGCGAAGGCCAAGAAGTAAGGCCGAGTAGTAACCGTTCGACGCCTCGGCTGAGGTCCGGACGGGGGGTGCGCGAACCATCGCGCACCCCCCGTTGCTGTTACCGACCTTTCGCCCCTTTCTCGAAGTTTCGGACCGCCGGAGTTATTGTATCGGGATGGCCGAGTCTCCTGTCGCACTTCTCCGCGCCCATGCGCGTCACGCTCCGTGGAACGCGCGCGGACTCGCCTCGCACGCGACGGCACTCGTCGACGCGGCCGGCATGCGTCCCACCAATGCCTCCGCACGCGCCACACCGAGTGCGCGCGCCGTGCGTTTCTACGTCGCGGCGGGACTCCTCGATCATCCCGAGGGAAAGGGGACGGCCGCGACGTATCACTATCGTCACTTGCTGCAGTTGCTCGCGATCAAGATCCGTCAGCGCGAAGGCCAGACGCTCGACGCGATCAAGACGGAGATGAAGGACGTCACCGGCGATCAGCTCGAGCGGCGCGTCGCGCAATCGCTCGCGCCCGCACTCGACGCGGGGAGCGATCGCGCCGTGGCGCACGACGACGACAAACCGGTGAGTTGGCGCCGGCTCCCCGTGGCCGACGGGATCGAGCTCAATGTGCGCGACGATTCACCGGCGGCACGCGATGCGGTGATCATCGCCATCCGGGAGGCGGTACGAGCCGCCCTCGGACGCGAGGAACTTCGATGATCCGCCGCGAGCGCCCGAGTAGTCCCGGCCCGAGCCTTCGCGCTTAATGGCCTCGCGCCGCAGGCAGCCCTCGCGCACCATCGTGCTCGACCGCTCCCTCGAGGCGCTCCCCGTCTTCCGGCTCAGCGACTCCGCCGACGACGCCTTCATCGCCTGGTCCCCGCCCACCGGCGGGCGCTGGCGCGTGCTCCCCGCCCCCGGCGAACGCCTGCCGGGGACCTTCGATCAGGATGTCTACGTCGAGCTGATGCGCCGCTACCACGAGGCGGGCGCACCCGCCGACGGCGCGGTGACCTTCACCCTGCACGCCTTCCTCCGGGCGATGGGGCGCCGCGTCGATGGGCGTACTTACGAACAGCTCCGGTCGGCACTGAATCGTCTGGAACGCACCCTGCTCGAGTCCACCGAGTGCTATCGCGAAGGGGCCGACGGCCCGCCGTTCACCGGGCAGATGGCCGTCCTCTCCACGGTGCAGATCGATCGACGTCGCCTCACCGACCGCGATCAGCTCGGGCTCTTCCCTCTGCTCACCAACAACGAGCCGGGCGACGCCCGGGTGACGATCGCGCCTGCGCTTCGCACGAACATCGCCGGCGGGTGGAGCGTGACCTTGTCGTCGCAGCAGTACTGGTCGCTCTCGAGTCCTGTCGCGCGACGGTTGTATCGGTTGCTCGAAGTGGCCCGGGCCGATGGGCACACCACCTGGCGGGTCGGGCTCGAACAGCTCGCCGAACAGCTCCCCCTGGTGCAGCGTTTCCCGTCACACCTGCAACGGGTGCTCCAGCCCGCGCACGAGATGCTGGTGACCTCTGGGGTCGCCCGGGAGGCCGTGTTCGAGCAGGAGGGGAAGAATTGGGCCGTGAGCTACCGCCTGGGGCACAAGGCAACCTAAGGGCCTATCCCGTTGTCCAATATGGAGTTGGACTGTTGCCAACGGGTTCCGCGTATATCATTAGCGTGGAACACGTCTTGGCGGCTGGCGTACGGAGTATGTATTCTCCCTTTCCCTCTCAAGAGTGACCCGGGTTTCGATGCGTAGACTCCCCAAGGCGGCCCTCGTCGGGCTCGTGCTCATCCCGCTCGTCGCGGGCGCCTTTGTCGTGCAGGAGCGTAGCGCCCAGAGCGGTGTGCGCCTGTTCGAACAGGTGATGGCGATCGTGAGCGATCGCTATGTCGATTCGGTCGACATCGGATCGCTCTACGAGAAGGCCGCCCGCGGGCTCGTGGCCGAGCTCAAGGATCCCTACGCCGAGATCTACTCGCCCAAGCAGCTCGAGGCCTTCAACCAGACGACCGGCGGCTTCTACGCCGGCGTCGGCATGCAGATCGAGCAGCAGGAAGGGACGATCGTCATCGCCAAGGTCTTCCCGCACACGCCGGCCGACGAAGCCGGGATCCGCGTCGGCGACCGCATCGTCAAGGTCGACACCGCGCGCATCACCGCGCAGTGGAAGATCGAGATGGTCTCGAGCCGCCTGAAGGGGCAGCCGGGCACCAAGGTCAACGCGACCTTCGTGCGCCCCGGCAGCACCGAACCGTTCACGATCAACTTCACGCGCCGCGTCGTGCGCATCCCGGCGGTCCCCTACGCCATGATGCTCGACGGCAAGACGGCGTACATCCCGGTGCAGGGCTTCAGCGAGACCGCGGCCCAGGAAGTCACCGAGAACCTCAAGCGACTCGTGGCCGAAGGGGCCACCGGACTCGTGCTCGACCTCCGCGGCAACCCGGGTGGGTTCCTCGAGCAGGCCGACACGATGACCAATCTCTTCATCGACAAGGGGAAGGAGATCCTCAGCGTGCGCGGACGCGGCGAGCCGCCGCAGGTCCACGTCACCGACATGACGCCGATCGCGCCGAAGATCCCGCTGATCATCCTCACCGACGGCTACACGGCCTCCGCCTCGGAGATCGTCGCCGGCGCGCTCCAGGACCATGACCGCGCCCTCGTCCTCGGCACCACCTCGTTCGGTAAGGGACTCGTGCAGTCGATGTACCGCCTCGACGGCGGCTACGCGATCAAGCTCACGACCGCCAAGTGGTACACGCCGAGCGGACGCAGCATCCAGAAGGAGCGCAAGCTCACCGACGACGGCCAGCTCGTGGAAGTGAAGCCCGACTCGCTCGAGACCGACTCCGTGCGCCTCAATCGCCCGAAGTACAAGAGCGACGGTGGCCGCGTGGTGTACGGCGGTGGTGCCATCACCCCCGACATCATCATCCCCTACGACACCTTCTCCACCGCCGAACAGAAGCTCGCGCGCGCCCTGCTCACCAAGCAGCAGGAGACCTACCTCGCGCTCTACGACTACTCGTTCGAGATGAGCAAGAAGGTCAAGCCGGACTTCACCGTCACCGCCGAGATGCGCGACGAGTTCTACGCGCGCCTCACCAAGCGTGGCGTCGCGGTGGACCGCAAGGAATGGGACGCCGGCGTGAAATACGTGGACCGTCTGCTCGACGGCAAGATCGCGACGCTCGCCTGGGGCGACAGCACCGCCAAGCGCCGCGACCTGCACGACGACCCGCAGCTCACGAAGGCGCTCGAGCTGCTGCGCCGCGGCAAGAACACCAAGGACCTGCTCGCACTCGCCACCTCGGCCACGCCTGCACCGGGCGCAGGCCGCCCCAAGTAACAGCCCTCCCCCTCCGATGCGACTCCCCTCTCGCTCCCTGACGGCCGCCATCGCACTCGCGGCCGTCACCCCGCTCCTCGGCGCTCAAGGTCCGGCCAAGTCGGCGGCCAAGCCCGCCGCCAAGTCCGTCACGTCGACCGAGCCCATCAAGCCGACCTCCGGCCCGATGCCCAAGGTCATGCGCGCGCCGGACGCGGGCGAGGAGACGCATCTCTCGAACATCCGCCAGATCACCTTCGGCGGGAGCAACGCCGAGGCCTACTTCTCGCGCGATGGACAGTGGATCACCTACCAGGGACAGATCCCCGGCCAGAAGCACCAGTGCGACCTGCAGTACGTGATGAAGGCCGACGGCACGCAGCGGAAGCGCGTCTCGCCCAACGGCGGCAAGACCACCTGCGGCTGGTTCCTCCCCGACGGCAAGCGCCTCTTCTTCGGCTCGACGCACATGGCCGACAGCGCCTGCCCGCCGGTGCCCGATCCCTCCAAGGGCTACGTGTGGGGGATCGACCCGTACGACATCTACACCGTCAATCGTGACGGCTCGGGGCTCAAGCGCCTCACGAACTACGGCGTGTACACCGCCGAGGGCGTGCTCTCGCCGGACGGCAAGCGGATCGTCTTCACCTCGCTCAAGGGCGGGGACCTCGACATCTACACGATGAACGTCGACGGGACCGACGTGAAGCAGCTCACCACCACGCCGGGCTACGACGGCGGCCCGTGGTGGTCCCCCGACGGCAAGCAGATCGTCTACCGCGCGTATCACCCGACCGACAGCGCCGAGCTCACCTCGTACCGCGACCTGCTCAAGCAGAACATGATCCGTCCGAACAAGATGGATCTGTACGTGATGAACGCCGACGGCTCGGGACAGAAGCAGATCACCAACATGGGCGGCGCCAGCTTCGGGCCCTCGTGGAGCCACGACGGCAAGCGCATCATCTTCTCGTCGAACTACACGAACCCGCGCAGCCGAAACTTCGACCTGTACATGATCAATCCCGACGGCACGAACCTCGAGAAGATCACGACGAACGGTGAGTTCGACGGCTTCCCGATCTTCAGCCCGGACGGCAAAAAGCTTCTGTGGGCGTCGAATCGGTACGGCTCCGAGCCGCACGAGACCAATCTTTTCATCGCGGACTGGAAGCCCTGAGTCCGACGCCGGGTCGGCATCCGCCTGCCCGGCCCCCGTCTCCCCCGCCGCGCACCACAGCGCACGACCGTGGCCATCCTCGATATCCCATCGCTCGTCGAAGGCACACGCGTCCAGCACGAGCTGATGGTGCGCGCACGCGAGGACAAGCAGACCAAGACCGGCGACCCCTTCGTCGCCCTGCAGCTCGGCAACGCCAGCGGCAGCATCGGTGCCAACATCTGGAAGGAACACGTCCCCGCGCTGGCCGGCGTCAAGGCGGGCATGGTCGTGCAGGTGATCGGCACCGTCGAGTTCTATCAGGGACGCCGCCAGCTCAAGGTCTCCGGCCCGCCCCGTGTGGTCGCCACCGGCGCCATCAACCTCGACGACTTCCTCCCGCGCATCCGGCAGTCCACCGACGCGCTCTGGGTGCAGATCGATCAGTGGCGCACCGAGATCAAGTCCAAGGCGCTCCGGCGCGCGGTCGATCTCTTCTTCGCCGACGATGAGTTCCGCTCGCGCTTCGAACGCACCCCGGGCGCACCACGCGGGCACCACGCCCTGGTCGGCGGTCTCCTCCTGCACGTCGTCGAGGTCGCCTCGATCGCGCGCCACTCCACCGAGACGATGGGCGGCGACAAGGACCTCGTCACCGTCGGTGCGCTGCTGCACGACATCGGCAAGGTCGAGACCTACTCCATCAGCCCCGCCGGTTTCGACTACACGCAGGCCGGCTACCTGCTGCAGCACATCGTCCTCGGCTCGTTGATGCTCGATCGCCGGCTGCGCACCCTCCCCGCCGGCACGCTCACCGACGCGCAGGAACTCGAGCTGCATCATTTCATCCAGTCGCATCACGGGCTCCCCGAGCACGGCGCCGCGGTGCGCCCGATGACGCTCGAGGCGGAGTTGCTGCACTGGGCCGATCAGTCGTCGGCCAACGGCAACAACTTCATCGACGCGATGGTGGACTCCGAGCTCTTCCCGAGCGACGAGGAGTTCTCGGTCCGCAAGTTCTGGCGACTCGACCGCAAGGTCTGGCGTCGGACGAACGGCTGGAACTGATCGAATGGGGGAGCCCGGTCCTTCTGCTCCGCTCTTCAGCGTCGTCATCCCCACCTTCGAGCGACCGGCCCTCCTCGCCCGCTGCCTCGATCGCCTGGCGCCGGGCGCACAGAGCCTGGACCTCTCGCGGTACGAAGTGATCGTGACCGACGACGGCCGCGGTACCGCGACCGCCGAGATGATCGCCGCGCGGTATCCGTGGGCGCGCTGGACCGAGGGTCCGCGCCGCGGTCCGGCGGCCAACCGGAACGCCGGTGCCGCGCACGCCCGCGCCCCGTGGCTGGTGTTCGCCGACGACGACTGCATCCCCGATCGCGAATGGCTCGCCGGCTTCCTCCCCTCCGTGGACGCGCACGCCGAGATCGCCCCCGGGAAGATCGTCTGCCGCGAACCGTGGACCTCGCCCTTGGAGCACGCACCGGTCAACGAGCGCGGGACGTTCATCTGGAGCTGCAACATGATGATCGCGCGCTCGGCCTTTGCCCGGCTCGGCGGCTTCGACGAGCGGTTCCCCTTCGCGCACATGGAGGATCTCGATCTGCAGGATCGAGCGCGCACGCTCGGACTCGCCGAACGGTTCGCGAGCGGCGCCGTGGTGGACCATCCGCCGCGCCGGAATGCGTGGGGCGCCCGACTGGGGCGCTCGCACTACGCGGAGGTGCTCTACGCCACCCTCCGGCAGCAGCCGATCGAGCTCGCCCCCTTCCTGCGCAAGCTCGTCGGCAACCGCCTGCGCGCCATCCGTCAGCGACCGCGCCTGTTCGACGGCCTGAGCGCGCTCGTCTCGCTCCTCTTCGAGACGTTCCATGTCGTCACGCACTGGTCGGGATGGCGTGCGCGCGCCGAGTCCGCGGCGCGATGACTCCCCCTCGGGTGCTGTTCGTGGTGCACCACCCACTCGACGCGAATGCGGGAGTGAGCGGTGCGACGACGCAGCTCGCGTCCGCCATGCGGGAACAGGGCGCGACCACATCGTTCTACAGCTTCGACGACGCCTTCGGCGGGCGCCCGGGCGGTGTGCGCCAGATGATCACCTTCCCGTGGCGCGTGGCCGAGTTCCTCACGCGCAACGCCGGGCGATTCGATGTGGTGGACGCCACCACCGGGGATCTCTGGCGCTGGCTCGCCGCGGGGCGACCGGGCGGTGCCCCGTTGGTCGTCACCCGATCGCACGGACTCGAACAGTGGGCGCACAACGTGCGCGTCGAACGCGCGAAGCGCGGTGAACTCGCGCTCTCGTGGAAGTACGGCATCTATCACGGGGGATGGCGACTGCGCGAGGTCGAGCGCACGCTGCGCGATGCCGACGGCGTGGTGTTCCTGAACCAGCGCAACCGCGACTGGGCGCAGGCCGCGCTGCATCTCGAGGACGCGCGTCTCACGGTGCTGCCGAACGCACTCCCCACTGCGATGCTCGGTCTCCCCGCACCGCTCCCGCGCGCCAGCGACACGCCACTCGGCGTGGCCGTGCTCGGCGCCTGGATCCCGTCGAAGGGCAGTCGGGTGATCGCGACCGCGGCCCGCCTGCTCGAATCGCGTGGCGTGCCGGTGCGCTGGCATCTGCTCGGCACGCACTTCGATCGTGAGACGGTCGCACGCGACTTCCCTCCCGAGGCGGCGCGCACGCTGATCGTGACGCCGCGCTACGAGCGGGCGGCACTCCCCGCCCTGCTCGCCGACCGGCATCTCTTCGCCTCGGGGAGCTGGAGCGAAGGATTCAACATGTCGCTCGTCGAGACCATGGCGTGCGGACTCGCGCCGGTCACGTCGAACGTCGGGGCCGCCGATTCCTGGGTCACGCCCGAGACCGGCGTGCTCCTTCCCGAATACGCCACCGGCGCCGAGATGGCCGACGCGATCGTGCGACTCGCGCGGGACGCCTCGCTCGACGCGATGCGCGCGGCCGCCCAGCGCGCCGTGCAGTCGCTTACGTGGGACCGTGTCGCCGCCGACACGCTCGCGTTCTATCGGACCCTGCGTCCCCGGTGACGTGACCGCAGCGCCCCTCACGGTCGACCGCGACTCCGCTCCCGACCGCTGGCGCATGCTCGCGCTGCTCGCGATCGCGGAGCTGATGGGCATGTCGCTCTGGTTCGCCGGGAGCGCCGTCGCTCCGCAACTGCAGGCCCGTTTCGATTTGAGCGGCGCCGAGGTCGCGGTGCTGACGGTGGCCGTGCAACTCGGCTTCGTGATCGGCACCGCTCTCTCGGCGCTGCTCAATCTCGCCGATGTCGTGCCGGCGCGACTCCTCTTCGCGGGCGCGGCCACCCTCGGTGCGATCGCGAGTGCACCGATGGCCGTCGCGGGCTCGTTCACCGTGATCGTGGTGAGTCGCTTCTGCGCGGGCGTCTGCCTGGCCGGCGTGTATCCGCCGGCGATGAAGATGGCGAGCACCTGGTTCCGCGAACGCCGGGGCCTCGCCGTGGGGACGGTGGTCGGCGCGCTGACGATCGGGAAGGCCGGACCCTATCTCGTGCACGCCATCCCGAACGCGACCGTGATCGGTGTGACCGTGGTCTCCTGCGGGAGCGCGCTCCTGGCGGCGGTGCTGGTGTTCGCGTTCTATCGCGAGGGCCCGAACGCCTTTCCGCCGCGGCCCTTCTCCTGGTCACTGGCGACCGATGTGCTCCGCTCGCGCCGCTGGCGGCTCGCGACGGGCGGCTATCTGGGGCACATGGCCGAATTGTATTCGTACTGGACCTGGATCCCCGCCTTCGTGGCCGCGAGCGTGGCCGGTGACCCGCATGCGCTCACCGCGCCCTCGTCGCCGGCGATCGCCGTGCTCTCCTTCGCCGTGATCGCCGTGGGTGGCATCGGCTGCGTGTGGGGCGGCTGGGTGGCCGACCGGATCGGTCGCGCGCCGCTCGTGATCCGCGCGCTGGCCATCAGTGGCACCTGCTGCGCACTCGTGGGGCTCGCCTTCGGACGCTCGCTCTGGATCCTCGCGCCGGTCACGATCGTGTGGGGGTTCTTCATCATCGCCGACAGTGCACAGTTCAGCGTGCTCGTCACCGAATCGGTGGAGCCGCACGCGGTGGGCACCGCGCTCACGCTGCAGACCTCGCTCGGCTTCCTGCTGACGACGATCACGATCCAAATGATTCCGCCGATCGTGCGCGGCGCCGGGTGGCCGTGGGCCTTCGCCGCGCTCGCGATCGGGCCGGTGCTGGGAGTGGCGTCGATCCGGCGACTCCAGCGCTGAGCTGTCGGATTTCGCCCGCTGGTCTGCTCCGCATCGGCCGATAGATTGTTTCTCTGGACCCTCGAACCACGACCATGACCGTCATCACACAGTCCGACTTCATCCAGTCCATCCAGGACGCCCTCCAGCACATCTCGTATTTCCACCCGCTGGACTACATCAAGGCGCTGGGTGATGCCTATGAGCGCGAGCAGTCCCCCGCCGCCAAGGACGCCATCGCCCAGATCCTCACCAACTCGCGCATGTGCGCCGAGGGACACCGCCCCATCTGCCAGGACACCGGCATCGTGGTGGTCTTCCTCAAGGTGGGGATGAACGTGACGTGGGACGCCACCATGTCCGTCACCGACATGGTCAACGAAGGGGTCCGCCGCGCCTACATGCAGCCGGACAACGTGCTGCGCGCGTCGATCGTCAGCGATCCGGCCTTCGGTCGCAAGAACACCCGCGACAACACCCCGGCCGTCATCCACTACGAGATCGTCCCCGGCGACACCGTCGAGGTGAAGCTCGCCGCCAAGGGCGGAGGCTCGGAGAACAAGTCCAAGTTCGTGATGCTCAACCCGAGCGACAACATCGTCGACTGGGTGCTCAAGACGGTCCCCACCATGGGCGCCGGCTGGTGCCCGCCGGGGATGCTCGGCATCGGCATCGGCGGCAGCGCCGAGAAGGCCATGCTGCTCGCGAAGGAATCGCTGATGGACCACATCGACATGACGCAGCTCAAGGCGCGTGGTCCGCAGAACAAGATCGAGGAGATGCGGATCGAGCTCTACGAGAAGGTGAACGCCCTCGGCATCGGCGCGCAGGGCCTCGGCGGCCTCTCGACGGTGCTCGACATCAAGATCCTCGACTACCCGACGCACGCCGCCAGCAAGCCGGTGGCGATGATCCCCAACTGCGCCGCGACGCGGCACGCGCATTTCACCCTCGATGGCTCGGGGGTCGCGCAGCTGCCGATCCCGAAGATCAGCGATTGGCCCGACGTCACCTGGCACCCCGACCGGAACGCCAAGCATGTGAACCTCGACACGCTGACGCCGGCCGAAGTGCAGAGCTGGAAGGCGGGGGATCGCCTGCTGCTCAACGGCAAGCTGCTCACCGGTCGCGACGCCGCGCACAAGCGGATCGCCGATCTCTACGCGAGCGGACAGGGACTCCCGCCGGGTGTCGATTTCACGAACCGGATGATCTACTACGTGGGGCCGGTGGATCCCGTGCGCGACGAAGTCGTCGGACCCGCTGGTCCGACCACCGCCACGCGCATGGACAAGTTCACCGAGATGATGCTGGCCAAGACCGGGCTGATCGCGATGATCGGGAAGGCCGAGCGCGGTCCGGTAGGGCTCGAGGCGATCCGCAAGCACAAGGCCGCCTACCTCATGGCGATCGGCGGCGCCGCCTATCTCGTGTCCAAGGCGATCCGCGGGTCGCGCTGCGTGGCGTTCGAGGAGCTGGGGATGGAGGCGATCTATGAATTCGACGTGGCCGACATGCCGGTGACCGTCGCCGTGGACGCCGAAGGACACAATGTCCACGAGTCCGGACCCGCAGAATGGGCCAAGAAGATCCGTGAACTCCCGGTGATGGCGCAATAACGACGGGCGAAAGCGTGCTTTATAGTTGAGAATACCCGAATGGAACCCGAATCACCCCTATTTGCCACTACGATTTTGGCTCAGGGGTGATTACCTTACAAGCATGTCAGACCGGTGCCGTCTGGGCCCGGGTTATCCAGTGGAGACTGCATGCGTAAGCCTCGTCCGGCCTCGTTCAACCCGGCGCAAGCCCTGAATCTGATCGCCAACGATCGCAACGGCTCGCCCCTCTCCTGCCCCAGCTGCTCGGGTTCGATCGAGCGCGATCCGGGCGACGTCCCGCCCCCGCCGCGGTGCCAGGTCACCCTGAAGTGCACCAACTGCGGTCGCTTCGCCCGCTATATCGCCGGCGCGGCCTGACCCACCCCTCTCGCCCCCGGTGAACTTTTTCCGGGGGTCAGTGCTTAAAGAGACAAGCCGTACGCCTTCCGGCCCCCCGGAGGTGTACAAACACGTGCGTTTGTCTCTGAACAGGGAGAGGGTACAGTTCCATGGCACGCATCAACGGCACCGTGAAGTGGTTCAACGACGCGAAGGGCTTCGGCTTCATCTCTCGCGAGGGTGGTCCTGATGTCTTCGTGCACTTCAGCGCGATCTCGGGCAACGGATTCAAGTCGCTCGCCGAGGGCGACGCGGTCGAGTTCGAGATCGTCCAGGGGCAGAAGGGACCCCAGGCCAACGAAGTCGTCAAGACTGGAGCGTAGTCCGCTGCGGCAGTCGTCGCGCATGCGCCGGCAGTGGGGAGTCCGCTCCCTGCTGCCGGCGTTGTGCGTTCTGTATCTCGCGCTCTTCGGCGCGCCGCTCCTCGCCCAGCAGGGTACGACCACCGCGCCCCCGCCCCCGTCGGCCGCGCTCCTCCCCTTCATCGGCGAGTACGCACTCGGCACCGACACGATCATCGTCGCCGAGTCGGCAGGCCGGCTCGTGGCCCATATCGGCGCGCGCGAGACGCCCGTCACCGCGGCCGATTTCGTGCGCGACAAGAGCGGACGCCCCACCTCGCTCGCGCTGATGGGTCGCTGGTTCCCCCGTCACGCGGTCGGCACCGACGAAGGGGTCACCTTCCAGGTGAAGCCCCTCCGCCCGATCGCCGAACTGCGCCGGACGGCGCTCGCCGCCACCCCCCCGGCCGAGACCGGGAAGCGCGCCGCCGATCTCGTGGAGCTCGTCACCCTCGACCCCACGATCCGGCTCGACATCCGCTACGCCACCGACAACAACTTCATGGGCGCCGCGATGTACACCCAGGCGCGCGCCTTCATGCAGCGGCCGGCGGCGCAGGCGGTGGTCCGCGCCAATCAGAAGCTCAAGCCGATGGGGTTCGGGCTCCTGATCCACGATGCCTACCGTCCCTGGTACGTCACCCGGATGTTCTGGGACGCCACCACCGGCGCCGACCATGAGTTCGTCGCCAACCCCGCCACCGGCTCGCGGCACAATCGCGGGGCGGCGGTCGATCTCACCCTCTACACCCTCGCCGACGGCAAGCCGGTCCGGATGCCGGGGGGCTACGACGAGTTCTCGCACCGCTCCTACCCCGGCTATCCGGGTGGATCCTCGCTTGAACGGTGGCGGCGCGACCTGCTCCGCTCGGTCATGGAGTCGGAGGGCTTCACCGTGAACGCCTCCGAGTGGTGGCACTTCGACCTCAACGGCTGGACGGAGTGGCCGATCGGGAACATCCCCTTCGAGCAGGTCGGGCGTCGGCCGTAGTCGTGGCACGGTCGGTACCCGACCGTGAGGCGCCCGTCACTCTTGTCGGTCGTGCGTTCGTACCGCAGTTTGAACGGATGATTTTTCCGTCCTCTCGCGCGGAGCGCTGATATCCCGCCGCGCCCCGTGTGGGTCCTCGTCCCGACGGTCGAGACCACCGATCCGAATCTCGCCTACTACAACGACTTCTCGCAGGGAGAAGCCGAGTATGCGCGCGCCTTCGCGGCGCTCGGTACGCCGTGGCAGTGGACCCCGGTGACGATGGCCAACGCGCGCGCCGTGCTCACCGCGGCGCTCGAGAGCGCCGGTGGTGATCCGGCACGCGCGCCGATCATGCTCAACCTCTGCGACGGCGACGAGATCAACGGATCCCCGGGACTCTCGGTGATCCATCTGCTCGACGAACTCGGCCTCACCTACACCGGCTCCGACGCCGCCTTCTTCGACATCACCACCTCGAAGATCGTGATGAAGCGCGCCTTCGAGCGCGCCGATGTCCCCACCTCCCCGTGGGAGGTCATCCCCCCCGACGGCGAGACCATCGACGGGATCTTCGCACGCCTCGGCGCCCCGCTGATCCTCAAGCCCGCGATCTCCGCCGGCAGCCTCGGCATCGGCACCAAGAACGTCGTGAGTGACGAGGCCGCGCTGCGCGAGCAGTTCGCGGCGATGCAGGACGGCTATCACGGATGGGAGCTCGCCGATGGCGGGATCTTCGTCGAGCGCTTCGTGCAGGGGCCGGAGTACACGACCTTCATCATCGGCTCGCACGACGCCCCCGAGCGGCGCGTCGTCTACGCGCCGGTGGAGCGACTCTTCCACGAGGGGCTCCCCGAGACGGAGAAGTTCCTCTCGTTCGATCGCCTGTGGGAGATCTACGAGAAGGAAGCGCCGATCGGGAACGACGAATACCTCTGGAACTACAAGCCGGTCACCGGCGCCCTCGCCGACCGCATCATGGACATCAGCTGGGCCGCCTATGCCGCACTCGGCGGACGCGGCTACGGACGGGTGGACCTGCGCGCCGACCGCGAGAGCGGCGAGCTGCAGGTGCTCGAGGTGAATGCGCAGTGCGGATTGTCGGAGGACGAGAATCACACCTCCATCGGCGCCATCCTCCGCTTCGCCGGAACACCGTACAGCACCGCGGTGCGCCAGATCATCGACGAAGCCTTGGCCCGCGGGTGCACGGACGTCGCGGAGCGTCGATCGGCATGAGGATCTGTGTCCTGCAGCCCGACTACTCGCGATCGGAGGTCGATTACAAGCACTACGACCCCACCCGCGACCTCGCGCGACTGCTGCCGGGACACGAGGTGCACCACGTCGCTCTGAACAAGGTGAGCACCTATCGCCAGCTCAAGGAGCTCGCGGGGTGCGGCTACGACATCTTCGTGAATCTCTGCGAGGGCTATCTCGAGTGGGACATCCCGTCGATCGACGTGATCCACGCCCTCGAGCTGCTCAAGCTCCCGTACACCGGCCCCACGCCGACGCTGTACAACCCGACCAAGCCGCTGATGAAGTACGTGGCCTACACGGTCGGGGTGCGTTCACCGGCGCATGCGGTGGTGCGCGCGGTGGCGGATGTGGCGGCGGCGGCCGCGTCGCTCACCTTCCCGCTCTTCGTGAAGCCCGCGGTGGCGGGCGACAGCCTCGGGATCGATGCCGCGTCGCTCGTGCACGACGCCGCGGCACTGCGTGCGCAGGTGGAGCGGCTGCTCCCGGAGTATCCGGAGCTCCTGGTCGAGGAGTACATCGACGGGCGCGAGTTCACGGTGCTCGTCGTGGCCGATCCCGGCGGCGGATGCACCGCCTTCCGTCCGGTGGAGTTCCTCTTCCCCGAGGGGACGCGCTTCAAGACCTATGCCCTCAAGACCTCCGAGCTGCATCCGGAGGCGAATGTCGGCGTCATGGACGAACCCCTCGCCGAACGGCTCAAGCGCGCGGCGCGTGACGTCTTCACCGGCTTCAGCGGCGTCGGCTATGCGCGCATGGACTTCCGGATGAACGCCGCCGGGGAGCTGTTCTTCCTCGAGGTGAACTTCGCCTGCTCGGTGTTCTATTCCGACGGCATGGAGGGTTCGGCCGACTACATCGTCAAGCACGACGGTATCGGGCAGAGCGGCTTCGCGGAACGGATCATCGCCGAGGGACTCGCGCGGCATGCGCGCCGGCAGAAGTGCTACGAGATGCGCGGCAGCGCGATCAGCGGCTACGGCATCTACGCCACACGCCCCATCGCCGCCGGCGAGACGATCTTCCGCGGCGAGGAGCGGAGTCAGCGGATCGTGACGCGCTCGCACGTGAGGGCGCACTGGAACCCGGCGCAGCGGGAGCTCTTCAAGCACTACGCCTATCCGCTGAGCGACGAGGTGTACGTCCTCTGGAGCGAGGACCCCGAGGACTGGGCGCCGCAGAACCACTGCTGCGACCCCAACACCGGCTTCCGCGGGCTCGACGTGATCGCGCTGCGCGACATCGCGGCCGACACCGAGCTCACGATCGACTTCGCCGACCTGCTGAACGAGGAAGCGGCGAGCTTCGCCTGTCGCTGCGGCTCGCCGCGGTGTCGCGGGACGGTCTCCGGGAAGCCCGGGACCTCGGTGACGGCGCGCGCCTCAGGCTGAGAGCGGCAACTCCATCTGACGGGCGCGCCCCTTGCGGCGCTCCTGTCGGATCGGCGCCGGCGGCTGCTTGCGGTACTCCACCGGATCCTCGCTGTCGGTGCGGCCGAGCAACAGTTCCGCCGTCTGATGCTGCAGCTGCAGCAGGCGGATCGGAGTGCCGATCACCTGCTCCTCGAGCACCGCCTCCAGCTGGGCGTGGGCCTCGTGCCGCGCCTCGCGCGTGAGCACACGCGCCAGCGGATGCGCGAGCAGTCGCGCGATATCCTCGGCGTGGCGAGCCGCGATCGCGGCGATCAGGGCGTCCAGGTACGCGAGCATCCGACCCGTGCTCCTTTTGGCGTTATATACACATTGCAACTAATACGGCCGTCCGTCAAGAGTGGGCCGGTCACGGAACGGTGACGGGGGCGCCCGGTGCCGGGCCCGCCCGGGACGCGCGATCAGCCGCCGAGCAGGTCGAACCGCACCGCACGGCGGGCGGAGGCACCGCCGCGGCGCTTCCGTGGCGCGAACTTGAACAGCTGCGCCGGCCGCCCGCGCCCCTCGCTGCGCCACTCGTCGGTGGGCTCCACCAGGTACGCCGCCTGCAGCGCCCGCCGGAAACTCGCCTTGTGCAGTCGGCGGCCGAGCAGGAGCTCGTAGACCTCCTGCAGCTCCGAGAGCGTGAAGGTGCGCGGGAGCAGGTGGAAGGCCACCGGCGCCACGTCCATGCGGTCGCGCAGGGCGGCCACCCCGAGCTCCACGAGCGCCTTGTGCCGCGGGGCGAGCACGGGGAGCTCGTCCAGGGGGAACCACTGCCCCCCGGTCGGGGGGGGCACCGGCCGCGCCGGCGCGACCCCGACGAAACCGACCGACAGCGCGACACCACCCGGATGGCGTCGTGTGTCGGCGATCGTCCCGCACTGCGCGAGCCAGGCGGCCGGTGCCCCCGCTGCGGCGGCCGCCGTGCGCGCCGCCAGCGGCTCCAGCGCTTCCCCCGCGGACACCGCGACCCACGGCAGCGTCCATCCCTCGCGCGCGGACGCACGCACCAGCAGGACGGCCAGATGGCGGCCGTGCGCGGTGCACAGGACGATGTCGAGGGAGTTCGCGGCGGCCACGGTCTTGGGACGCGCGCGCGGAGGAGTGGGGGCGCGATCGCGCATCGCGCTAATTATTCACAGAACGCGAATAATGTCAAGCATTGCGGAACGGCGGTCGCACACTCCCGACCGCGGGGCGGCGTTCGGCGGCGCGACGGCGGTGCGTCCCGACCAGGCGCCTGCGCGCGCCGGCCTGCGCCGGCGCGTTCAGTGCGCGATCGTCCCCTGCTTGCTGGTGTCCACCGCGTCGCCCGAGCCGGTCTTGAACAGGAACGCGTCCATGTTCCGCATCAGGAACTGACGGGCCTGCGGATCCATCACGTTCAGCCCGTAGTGGTTGATCAGCATCGTCTGCTGCTTCAGCCAGTCGCCCCAGCAGTCGCGGCAGGTCCCTTCCAATACCCGCGCGCCGATCGCCCCCGGGAACGGGGACTTGTCGAACGCTTCCTTCTCTTTGCCGCAGCGGGCACAGGTGATCATCGCCATCCCGGGAATCTAGCCACCATGCCGGTGTCGGGGGAGCGCCCCGAACGCCCCTCGCTCACCGCCGCTGACCGTTCGAACAGCCCCGAAACCGCGCCCCGCGGGGTATCGTCCTTGTACACATGGCGACGCCCCCCTCCCACCACACCGACGACGGTCGATTCCGGAACCCCTGGCCGGGGGCGCCCGAGCACGGCTTCGGCGGGATGTGGAAGTGGGTCTGGGACCGCGCCCGCAATGGCCGCCTCTTCGCCAAGCCGCCGGGCGCCCTCCCCGAACCGGCCACCCCGGAGATCATCTATCCGCGGACCGACTGGGACACCTTCCGCATCACCTGGGTCGGGCACTCCTGTTTCCTGCTCCAGATCGACGGGCTCAACGTCCTCACCGATCCCATGTGGGGAGAGCGTGCCTCCCCGCTCTCCTTCATGGGCCCGAAGCGGCTCGTCCCGCCCGGGATGGCGCTCGAGGCGCTCCCGCAGATCGACGTCGTCCTCCAGTCGCACGACCACTACGACCACATGTGCGACGCCACGGTCCGCCAACTGGCCTCGCACTCCCCGAACGCCGCCTGGTGCGCCCCACTCGGCGTCGGCGACCAGCTCCGCGAACGCGGCGTCCGTCAGGTGGTCGAGCTCGACTGGTATCAGTCGTCCCCCGCCGGTGGCGCACACGTCACCTGCGTGCCGGCCCGGCACTTCGCGGGGCGCACCATCGCCGGACGCAACGCGACCCTCTGGTGCGGATGGGTCCTGATCGCCGGACGCCATCGCGTGTACTTCGTGGGTGACACCGGCGATCACCCCGACTTCGGCCAGATCGCGAAACGCACCGGCCCCTTCGATGCGGTGCTGATGCCGATCGGCGCCTACGATCCGCGCTGGTTCATGTCACCGGTGCACATGAACCCGGAAGAGGCGGTCGCCGCCTACGGGGCCATCGCCGCGGCGCAGAATGCGCCGCCGGTGATGGTCGGGATGCATTGGGGGACCTTCGTCCTCACCGACGAACCGGTCGATGAGCCGCCGAAGCGTGCCGTCGCCGCCTGGGAGGCCGCGGGACATCGCCCGCAGGACCTCTGGATCATGCGCCCGGGAGAGACGCGCCAACTCCCGCGTTGACCGAAGCGCGCGCGACTACGGGAGACGCGTCTCCAGCCAGTCCGCCGCCTGCGCCGCGATCTGTTCGTACCCGAAGTCCACGGTGATCACGTGACCGTTCCCTTCGGTCCAGTGCAGCGTCTTGTCCGCCGAGCCGACGCGACGGAACGCTTCGCTCGCCGATGCCATCGGGATCCGGTTGTCCTCGCGCGACTGCATCACGAGCACGGGCTGATGCACCGCGCCGAGCGATCGGCGCGCCCGATGCACGACAAGCGCGAGCTGCACGAGCAACCGCGGCGTCGATCGGCGATACGCGACCATCCCCGCCCCCGCGATCGGATCGTGCACCGAGCGGCTCCCTCCGCCTTCGATGTACCGCGACCCCACCGCCGCGATCGGCGCGATGAGCGCGAGCAACCGCAGCGGCACCGACGCATGCAGATACGGCGCGAAGGTCACCACCGCGCGCACCGACGGCGTCTCCGCCGCGAGCACGAACGCGATCGCGCCGCCCATCGACAATCCGCCCACGGCCACCGCCTCATGCGTCCCCTGCAGCGCGTTGAGCTCCGCACGCGCGGCGTTGATCCACGCCTCCGACCCCGACGCCGCGAACTCCTGCAGCGTGCGTCCGTGACCGGGGAGCGCGGGCACGCGCACCGTCCACCCGCGCGCATGGATGATCCGCGCGAGCGCATTCAGCGATTGCGGGGAATCGTTGTAGCCGTGGAGCAGCAGCAACGCACCGTTCCGGGTGCCGCGCAGCGTCATCGGTGCCGCGCCCAGGATATACCCGTCGGCATCGCGCGGATTCTCGGCCATGAAGCGCCGCTCGGTGCGCGCGGCGATCCAGCCGCGGATCGGCCACCACACCGCGAGCACCACCACCAGCAGCGCAACGCCCTGCCAGGTCACCGTCAGTACCTCGGCACCGTCGGGTCGATCTCGATGCTCCAGCGATCGATCCCGCCGGCGAGACTGCGCGCGCCGGTGATCCCGCGCGAGCGCAGATACTCCGCCGCGCGTGCGCTGCGCACCCCGTGATGACAGTAGACGATCAACTCACCGTGCCGGGCGATCCCGGGCTCTGCGCCGGACAGCGTGCCGAGCGGCACCAGTTCGGCGCCGTCGAGATGCGCGATCCGATACTCCCAGTCCTCGCGCACGTCGATCAAGGTCAGAGGCTCGCCGGCCGCTTTGCGTTCGGCCAGCTCCTGCGGTGAGATCTCGAAGGCGAGCTCGGGAGGAGCCGGCGGCGTGCACCCCGCCAGATAGTGTGCGGCGAGTTCATCGTCGGCCACGATCCCATCGCCCGCCGCGCGGACCCGCGGCTTGCTCCCGCACACCGGGCAATCGGGGTTCCGCGCCAGCTTCACGATCCGGCTGCGCATCGAACCGACATCGAGCAGGAAGAGACGCCCCACCAGCGGCTCGCCGATCCCCGCGATCAACTTGATCGCCTCCGCCGCCTGCGCGGTGCCGAGGATCCCCGGCACCACCCCGAGCACGCCCCCTTCGGCGCAGTTGGTGACGGTGCCATCGGCCGGTGGCGACGGGAAGAGACAGCGATAGCACGGGCCGCCGTGCGTGGCGAACACCGAGAGCTGCCCCTCGAGCCGATGCACGCTCGCATGCACGTTAGGACGCGCGGTGAGCACACAGGCGTCGTTCACGGCGTAGCGGGTGCCGAAGTTGTCGGTCCCGTCGAGGATCACGTCGTACTGGCGCACGAGGCGCACGGCGTTCGCGGCCGTGAAGCTCTCCTGATGCAGTTCCACTGTGACGTTCGGGTTGAGCGCCGTGAGGCGTGCGCGCGCGGAGTCGGTCTTGGCGAGCCCGATCTGCTGCGTGCCGTGCAGGATCTGGCGATGCAGGTTGGTCTCGTCCACCACATCGGCATCGACGAGCCCGATCCGCCCCACGCCCGCGGCGGCGAGGTACAGCGCCGCAGGAGAGCCGAGCCCGCCGAGTCCGACGATCAGCACCGACGACCCGCGCAGTCGGACCTGCCCGTCGGTACCGAACCCGGGGAGGACGATCTGTCGCGCGTAGCGACGCAGCTCCGAACTCGACAGCGGCACGGTGACTCGGGGACTCAGGGCTTGAGCGCAGCGCGGGCGGCTTCGACGGCGGCGGTCGCCGCATCGAAGCGCTTGGCCAGATCGGCGATCTCGCGCTGCGTGAGCGCCTGATCGCCGGAGCGGATCGCCTCGTTGACCGAGGGGAAGACCATGTTCGCGTAGCCGTTGTTCTCGTCGGCCACGTAGATCAGGTTGCGGAACCAGGGACGCGTGCGGAGTCCTTCCGGCCGCGTGAGGGCGCGCTCCACCAGCAGCAGCGCGTCGTTGGTGCGCTTGGCGGTCGCGGCCGGGAGACCGGCGGCGAGTGCGCTGTCGCGTGCGCTGTTGTAGGCGAGCGCGGCGCGTTCCATGCGCGACACGGCCTCACTGATCGCGCTCGGGTTCACCCCGCCCCATCCCTTGGCCGTCAGCGCGTTCTGCACCGCCGGCACGTACTTCTGCATCGTGCGGGCGAACTCCACATAGTCGTACGGGAGTACGTCGGCGTTGGCCATGCGCATCATCATCGCCGCCGCCATCCGCGCCGAAGTGGCGTGGAACTTGAATCCCGGATCGCCGAACTTCGACATCCAGGCGTACGAGTCGTAGAGCGAGTGGTACACGCCACCACCCCCACCGAATCCCCACTCGGCGATCGGGATGCCGAGGTGGTTGTAGAAGGGGGCGAAGTCGGAGCCGCCACCCGGATCGCCCATCGTCGGTTCCTGACCATCGGGGGTACGCGTCATCTTGCGCCAGGTGGCGTAGACGCTGGCGCCCGAACCGTCGGGGTACGGCACGCTGCGGGCCACGTCGCGGAGCAGCGGGCGCAGCGACGGCGATCCGCCGCCGCCGAACGAGCCACCCTGCGCCGACACGTCCTGATTGAAATAGGCCACCGCCCCCTTGGTGAGGCGCAGCGTGTCATCCTCCACGTACTCGGTGGAACCGATCAGTCCCCACTCCTCGGCGTCCCACGTGGCGAACACGAGGGTGCGCTTCGGCTTCCATCCCGCCTTCACCTGTTCGGCCACGGCACGCGCGGCCTCGAGGATGCTCACCACACCGCTCACATTGTCGGCGGCGCCGGGGCCCCACGCATCGCGATGCCCACCGACGATCACCAACTCGTCCGGCAGTTCGGTGCCGCGCACGATCCCGAACGTATCCCAGATCGGCTTGATGGCCTTGGTGGCGGTGTCGGTCACGACCTTCACGCGCGCCGTCACCGGACCGGGGCCCACGTGATAGCGGAAGGGCATCCCACCCTGCCAGCCGCGCGGGAGCACGCCACCGCGCACATCACGCAGCAGTTCGCCCGCGTTGCCATAGGAGATCGGCACCACGGGGATATGCGGCACATCCATTTCGCCGAGCGGGATCCGCGGCGCACCCTTCACACTCGCATAGCCCGGCGTGCTGGGATCGCCGTCGCCGTTCATCACGCTACCGCGCTGGATCCCCTGCGAGGGACGATACGGCCCCTCGGGGTACACATCGCCCACCACGTAGCCGTCGTCCTGCGGATCGGAGTAGATGAGCAGCGCCTTGGCGCCGTGCTTCTCCGCCTCGCGCGCCTTGATGCCGCGGAAGCTCCGGCCGTAACGCGCGACCGCGATCTTCCCCTTCACACTGATGCCGAGCGAGTCCAGCGTGGCGTAGTCCTCGATGAGGCCGTAGTTCACGTAGACCACTTCGGCGGTCACATCGCCCGACCCACCGTAGCCGTTGATCGGCGCCGTCTCGGGGAACTTGCTCGAGGTCGGATCGGAGGCGACCGGCCCTTCCTTCAGGTTCAGCTCCTTGGGCGCCTTCCCCATGCGCCAGAGCTGCACCGAGGTCGGATGCGGCATCCAGATGTCGTACTGCTTCACATCGGTCTCGATCCCCATCGCCTTCATCTGCGCGATCACATAGTCGCGCGTGCGCGCCTGCCCGCTCGTGCCGGCGACGTGCGGGCCATCGGAGAGCGCCTTGGACATGGCCGATGCGCGCGCCGGGTCGGGGCGCGCGATGGCCGCAGCCTCGGCGGCCTTCTGCCGGTCGGCATTGGCCGGCGTGTAGCCGGTGACGCCCTGCGCGGTGAGAGAGGCGCTGGCGAGCGTGAGCAGGAGAGCGGAACGGCGCATCATGGGAGTTCGGGGCAGGTGTTAGTGCTTCAGAGCTTGGACGTCGGGGGTGCGGCTTCCTTCCGATAGACCACGGACTGCGGTGACCGGAACGCGGCGGTGAATCCTGCGCCCTGGAGCGCGCGGCTCCACTCCAGCTCACAGGAATCCATCGAGACGCGCGCGGTGATCACCACGGCCACCGGGCGGCCGGCGGCGGCCACTGCCGAGAGTTTGTCCATCTGTCCATCGAAATCGGGGCAGTATCGCAGCTGTCGCGCGTACGAACCCACTTCGGCGTTCAGGATCCACGCCGCATTGGAGGCCACGAAGGTCCGCGGTTCGCCGACATCGGCGAGATAGCGGCGCAGCGCGTCGTCGCGCGAGACCGCCACCGGTCCTTCGACCGTGACGATCCGGTGTCGCACGCGCTGCACGGAATCATAACCCCGTGCCGCGAGCAAGCACACGATCGCCGCGACCGCCATCTGGCGCGTCGGCGCGCTGCGCTCGGGGAAGACGATCGCGCCGGCGACGAGGAGCGTCCACAGATAAGGCGCGACGAACCGATGATCGTTGAGTCCCTGGAACTGGTAGCGACTCGCCGCGATCACGAGCAGGAGGCTCATCAGCGCCGCGACCACGAGCAACAACCGGACGCCGCGTCCCTGCACATCCTCCGCCGGACGCGCCTGCCAGATCCAGGTCGTCAGACTGAGCAGCAGGATCGCCGCGACCGTCGCCATGAAGGGGGAGCTGAACCAGGGATCCGCCCCGCGCGCGCCGACGAGCTCGCTCATGGCGCTCGTCGTGAGCATCCAGACGTTCGGCAACCACCCCGTGGTCGAGCGCGCCGCCGTGTACGGCTGCAGCTGTCCGAACACCCGCAGGTTGTAGATCGCGAGCGGCAGCACCGCCAGCACCACCCCTGCTCCCCACGACGCGAGACGCTTCGCACGCACGATGCGCGCATCACCGACGGTGCGCTCGACCTCATCGAACAGCGCGAGCCAGATCGGGATGGCCGCACAGATCGCGAGCGCCGGATTCCGCGTCACGTACGACGCGCCACTGAACAACCCCGACAGCACGAGCATCAGAGGCCGGCCGGAGCGAAGGGCGCAGCCCATCGCCAGCACGAGGAACAGCGTGCAGAGTCCTTCGCTGAGTCCGAAGTACTGCGTCGCGAGCACACCGGGCGCGGACATCGCCAGGAGTCCGGCGATGAACAGACGACGCTGGCTCGTGAGGCCGCCGAAGGCCCAGAGCATCGCCGCCGGGAGGAGCGCGAAGCAACCGCGATTGATCAACGGCGCCGCGACCACGTCGGCCACGCCGAGTTTGGCCAGAAGCGCGATCGTGAGCGGATAGAGCGGTGGCCAAAGGGCCGTCGCCGTGGTGGCGCTCTCGCTGTTCACCAGACCGTAGGGGACGGCATCGAATTGGCGGTGGGCGAGGAACGACCGCGCCATCTCGAGATACGACGCGGTATCGGGGAGGACCGGATACATGGCCACATGCGCCATCCACCAATACCCGAGCACGATCGCGAGACCGACCGCGACCGCGACCAGATAGGCGCGCGGCGAGGCGTGCGCGATCATCGGGTGCCGCCCACCAGTCGGTGGGCCACCGATCATCGGCATCGAGCCCCGCTCACTTCACGTAGCCGTGCGCGGTCCGCCCCAACAATCCGTCGAACTCCTGTGTGGTCTTGTAGCGCTCGAACCGGCCATCGCCGGCGACAGCCTTGGCCTTCTGGCGCAGCAGATCCATCTCCCCCGCATGGTACGGCTTGAAGCCCGCCGCCAGCTTGAGGTTCTTCTTGAGGATCGCGAGGTCGTCCACCGCGCACTGCACCGAGCTGACCGGGAGCGAGAAGCAGTACCGCAGCGCCTCCTCCGGCTTCACCACCTTCGCGTGCGCGAGCGCGCCTCCCGCGATCGGCTTGGTCGAGATCACCGCGATCCCGCGCTTCACCGTCTCGGGGAGCACCTGTCGCTCGAACGAGCGGTACGTCGCATCGAGGGGATTCAGCGGCATCTGCACCACATCCCACGCGAAGCCGCGCTGCAGCAGCTTCAGATGGATGTGCGGCGACTTGTGTCCGCTGAACCCGATCAGCGCCACGCGCCCCTGATCGCGCGCCTCCTGGGCGGCATCGAGACCGCCATGGTCGTCGAGCCACTCGGGGTCGTTGTCGTAGATCATCTCGTGGAACGACCAGATGTCGAACCGGTCGGTCTGCATCCGGAGCATCGACTCGTCGAGCTGGATCATGGCCGTCTTGTAGTCGCGCAGCATGGCGCAGCACTGCCAGACGATCGTCACCCGCTCACGGTAGCCGTCCTTGAGCGCGAGCCCGAGCCACCGCTCCACCTTCCCCTCCCCGTAGTCCCATCCGGTCTCGATCACGTTCACCCCATGATCGATCGCCTCGCGGACGAGCTTGATCGCCCCCTGCTGCCCGGCGTTGGCCAGGCGCGAGGTCCCCAGCGTGAGGATCGACGTCGCACGCCCCGATCGGCCGAGTCGGCGCTGCTCCATTCCGGCGGTCGCTTTGGTCATGGTCGAGTGTTCACTCCGCGTCGTCGTAAGCGTCCAGGGCCGCCGCGATCACGCTGCGGAGTCGTACTTCGCGATCCGGCGTGTCGGCCGGGATCGTCGCCGACAACACCGAGAACTGTCGTCGGAACTCGTCCTTCACGAACGGTTCCGACCGAGGCGCGCCGAGTGCGTCGAGCGCCCGCTCCGACAACGCCCACAACAGCCGCGACGTCTCCGGCTCGAGCCCCATCGCGTCGGCCCGATCGAACCGCGGGCGCCGCTCGGCGTCGCGGGTGCGGCGCCCTGCTTCGAACAATGCCGCCGTCCGCTCGAGCGTCACCACGTACGACCCCGGCGTATGCTCCTGCACCGTGGCCACCACCCGCTTCCGTTTCAGCTGCGTGAGCGCCTTGCGCACCGACTCGCGCACCACCCCCACGCCACCCGGACTGCCATTCCCGCGACCGGTGATCACCAGCACCTCACCGGACTTCTCGACCTGCTTCTGCCGGAGCCACGAGTCCAGTCGCTGCACCGCCTCGGCGGCGGTCGGCATCGACGAGCGGAGGTCGAGCGTCCGCGACGGGCCGAAGCGCGCCTCGTCGAACGCCTGCCCCAGCGCCTTCGCGAGCGGGACCCCGGCGCGTTTCACCGTCTACCGGATCGCCTGCCGGAGCGGTCGTCCGTCCAGCGTCTCCAGTGGCTTGATCTTCAGCAGCTGCGCCAACGTCGGCGCCATGTCCACCACGCGCACGAAATCGGTGTAACGTCCCGGCTGCACCCCGGCGCCCCAGAAGAGCACGGGGACGTTCGCGTCGTTGTCGTACGGCGTGCCGTGCGTCGCGTACGTGGTGCCGATCCAATAGCTGTACTGCGTCAGCGTGATCAGCAGGCGCACCGGTCCGTTGGGCGAGAACTGGTGCAGCCACCGCCGCGCGATCGCGTCGTTCACGGTGTCGGCCTTGGCCAGATCGGTGATGAGATCCGCACGCGCGACGCCCTGTACCTGCCGGATGTCCTTCGCGAAATCGGCGAGCACCGAGTCGGCGTTCATCTTCACTTTGCGGAAGGCGTCGGGGTTCGTGAGATAGATCACCCCGTCGTCGAACTGCACCGCATTGGTGTCCACCCCCACATCGGAGAGACGCTCGCGCAGCGCGTGCAGCGAGTAGTCGAGCGACACCCGCTTGGCATCCTGGTTCGGATAGATCGTCGACTTCAGCGTCGGGAGCGGGCTCACCCCGTGGTCGCCGGTGAGGGCGATGATCACCCGCTTCTCGTCGCGCAACTTGAAGAGCGAGTCGAGGAAGGTCCCGAGCGAACGGTCGAGACGGAGGATCTGATCGTGCAACTCGCGCGAGTCGGGGCCGAAGCGATGTCCGATCGCATCGGTCGTCGAGAGCGAGATGGCGAGCATGTCGGTGCGATCCGACGACGCGCCGAGCTCCTTCTGCGAGAGTCCCTCGAGGGCGAAGGCGAGCGTGAGCTCGTCCATCCACGGGAAGCCGGCCATGTTCTTCGCGATCCAGTTGGGATCGTTCGGCACGTCGTGCGGGAACACATAGTCCACGCCGAGGCTCTCGACGCTCACGCTGTCCGGCTCCGGATACGCGCTCGCGGGGAGCAGCAGTTTCCACGACATCCCCGCATAGGCCTGCGCCATCTTGCGGCCGTTGAACCTGTTCACCCAGCTCGGCAGCGTATCGGCGTAGTAGGTGCTCGTCGTGAAGGTGCCGTTCCCCGACCACCAGTACACATCCCCCTTGCTCTTGCCGATCGGGAGGATCGCGCCGCGATCCTTGCGCGACACCGAGAAGAAGCGTGTGCGCGGATCCGCCGCCCGCATCCAGTCGGTGAGCGTCGTCCCCTGGAAGCGGAACGGCGAGGCACCGGTCTCCGGCGCGTTGATCAGCGGGGCGTCCTTGGTGTTCACCCCCTGCGAGTTCATCACGATCCCGGTGTGCACGGGGAATCGACCGGACATCGTCGAGGCATGCCCCGGCGCGGTCTCGGTGATCCCGTGATCCTGGAAGCCCTGCGTGAAGAAGGCGCCGCCGTCGTGCAGTCGCTTCAGTCCGCCGGTCAGCTGCGACTTGAAGCGCTCGAAATAGTCGGCGCGCATCTGATCGACGGTGATGAACACCACCAACGTCGGACGCGCATCAGCCTGTTGAGCCGCCACCGGGGACACCAGCGTGACAGCGAGCGCGGTTGCCGCAAGAACACGACGGAACATGGACCGATCCTGAGGACAGAACGAAGACCCCGTCCCCCGGACGAGGGACGGCTGGGACATTCATATAGTAGAGTGTACGATGCCCCCCGGTTCCGGGGTGCGCCAGTGGTCGGGCAGCCCACACCCCCTCCCCGGTTGCCGCCGCACCGTCCGATGTACAACTTTGCGACAGGCGCGGCGCCCTTCGATGTCGATCCGCCCGCCCTTCGTCTCATTTTCGGCCCCCCGGATGCCCCCGAAGCCCCAGAACCGCTCGCTCGCCGATTCCCCCCTCTGGACCAACGTCCTGCTCCGCACGCTGCTCTACTACATCGTGCTCGGAGCGGTGCTTTACTGGTTGCGCGATCTCTCCGTCGGTGGCTTGGGCTTCCTGGGCGCCGAGGAGTTCCCCGACCTCGTCGCCAACAGCAAGCGCGCAGCTGCACAATCGACCGGACTCCCCGGCCCCGCCGTGATGCCGACCATCATGGCCATGTTCAGCGCCTTCGCCTTCACCTTGCCGGTGGTGTGGATCTACACCCTCACGCGCAAGAAGAAGGGGTGGGATCAATCGGTGGTGCAGACACTGCTCGTGCTCCCGGTGATCGTCTCCGGGATCGTCGTGCTCGTCAAGCACAGCCTCGCCCTCGCCTTCGGCCTCTCGGCGATCGTCGCCGCGGTGAAATTCAAGAACTCACTCGACGACACCAAGGACGCCGCGTACGTGCTGATCACCATCGGCATCGGACTCGCCGCCGGGGTGAACCCGCCGGTGGCGGCCGTGCTCTCGGTGGCGTTCAACCTCCTGGTGGTCGGACTCTGGTACACCGACTTCGGCCGCACCCCGGCCGCTCTCGAGGGGAAGCTCGCCAAGAAGCAGCTCGATCGCGTGATGGAGCAGTCGAACCGCACCGGGACCTTCGTCGCCATGATGGACGACGAAGTCTTCAAGTCGCTCTCCCCCGAGCAGCTCAATGCGATCGCCGATCGCGCGTGGCGTCGTCGCAAGAAGCTCACCGCCGAACAGGACGGCGTGGCCGATGCCGCGCCCGATGAGCACGAGCATCTCCTCTGCCTCCGCACCGCCGACGCGCACAATCTGCGTCATGCGGTGGAGCCGGAGTTCGCCGAACTCTTCAGTCGCTGGCGCTTCGGCGACGTGGTGCACGAAGAGGACGGCTTCGATGTCGTGGAGTACTGGGTGGATTTCGCGGACACCGTCACCCCTGGCGTCGTCAGCGACACCCTGCGTAGTGCCGCCGGCCCCCACCTTGTTCGTCTGGAGCTGAAATGACCCGTCTCGTCCGTCGCACCGTCACCGCCGTCGCGTCGATGGTGGCGCTCTTCACCGTCAGCAGCAGTGCGCAGGCGCAGGCCAAACTCTTCAAGGGCGACTCGGTGGTGAACATCTCCATCGCCACCGACCTCAAGGCGCTCATCCGCCAGCGCGACAGCCTCGCGCTCAACACGCACCCCGGCACGCTCACCTACACCGACAGCGGGAAGACGGTGAGCCTCCCGGTGACGCTGAAGGCGCGCGGCCACTTCCGCCGACAGGCCCGCAACTGCGACTTCCCCCCGCTCTGGCTCAACTGGAAGAGCGCCGCCGCGAAGAACACGATCTTCACCGGCCTCGCCAAGGTGAAGGTCACCACCAACTGCCGCCCCGGGAACAACGAGTACGAGCAGTACATCCTGCAGGAGTACGCGCTCTACAAGATGTACAACGAGGTCTCCAAGGAGTCCTTCCGCGTCCGCCTCGCCCGCATCACCTACACCGACGAGAAGGGGAAGGAGAAGCCGATCACCAGCTGGGCTTTCTTCATCGAAGACATCAGCGACGTCGCGCAGCACCTCAAGTACACGGAGTTCACGCAGACCGGCGCCCTCTTCGATGACGTGGATCCCGTCGCGCTCGCGCGCGTGAGCGTGTGGGAGTACTTCGTCGGCAACACCGACTGGTCGCTCTCCGCGTTGCACAACGTCGTGCTCCTGCAGGACAGCACCAGCGGCAAGCTCACTCCGGTCGCCTACGACTTCGACTGGTCGGGCGCAGTGAACACTCGCTACTCGGCGCCGGACTCGCGCCTCAAGATCCGCAGCGTCACCGACCGTCTCTATCGCGGCCCCTGCCTCTCCGCCGCCGAGTTGAAGCCGACGCTCGATGCCTTCCTCGCCAAGAAGGCCGAGATCGATGCCTGGCTCGGGAAGGTGCCCTCGCTCGCCCCCGACAAGAGCAAGACGATGCTCAAGTGGAACGCGGATTTCTGGAAGCTCGCCGCCGATCCCAAGGCCGCCGAGAAGGAGTTCAAGTTCGGCTGCCAGAAGCCCGGCAACTGATCGCGCGCGTTCTGCGCGATGGATGCACCGAGGGGGAGCGCCGAACGATTCGGCGCTCCCCCTCGAGATTTCCGTGACGGCAGCGATCAGCCGATCGCCAACTCCAGCATCTGCAGGCCGCGCTCCAGTTCGTCGCGCGTCATCACGAGGGGTGGGAGCAGACGCAGCGTGTGCTCGCCCGCGGAGCAGACGAGCAGCCCCG